>JBBSAN010000378.1:0-6706 GCA_038252265.1 Chloroflexia bacterium | reverse complement strand
GCCTCCTCGGCCAGTTCCGCTAACTGGGCCAACCGCGCCCCGCGCGCCAGAAAGCTCTGATCCTGCCCCGCCGCCTGCCATTCGGCTGCCGAGCGCAGCAAACGGCGCTCGGTCTGCACCCGCTCCCGGCTCTCGGCCAGCCACTCGCGCAGCCGCGTCCAGGTCCCCAGCAGCGCTTCGTGCGCGACCTCCACCGTCGGGCCGCCACTCAGCGGGTCGCGGTCGAACGTCAGCATACGATAGCGACCGAATCGCTCCAGCACCCGCTGCAAGGCCGCCTCATCTCGGGCCGCCGAGGCCAGCTCCGACCGCAGCACCCGCCGCCGGGTGTCCTCCCCGCCTTCGCCAGGCGTCGCCAGCCGCAGAAAAAGCTGGCGCGCTTCCGCCTGCTCCGGCGTGGTCAATCCCGCGTACAGGCTCTCGGCGCGGCCAGCCAGCGCGCCGAAGACGCCCCCGCTGGCCCGGTACGCCGCCAGCGTCAAAAGGCGGCTGGTGCGCCGCTCATACAGTTCGGTCAGGGTGTACTGCAAGAGGGGCAAGGTGCCGGGCTGCTCGGCCACGTCCTGCAAGATCGTGGCGACCAGGCCGCTCTCCAGTTCCAGCCCCACGCGCTGTGCCGGGGCGGTGATCGCCTGGTACATCTCGTCGGCCGCGAGCGGACCGACCAGCTCGCTGCGCCGATTGAGCAACGCGGTCGCGGGGAGATACCGCAGCGGACGGTCGTAGTAGTCGGCGCGCAGCGTGACCACCACCCGCAGCCGGCTGCGCGGGTCGCCGACCGCAGCGAAGAGGGCGTCGATGAAGTCGGCCCGCACCCCCTCGTCGGCCACCAGGGTAAACAGCTCCTCGAACTGGTCGATCACCAGCACCAGCTCGCTCGTTTCATCCTCCGGCAGCACGCGTTTGACCGCGCGGGCCAGCCCGCGCTCGTCGGCACGCAGTTGCTCCATCAAGCTGTCGGGCGGGTTGACCGCTACCCGCAACAGCCCGGCTTCCAGTTCTTCAAACGGGTGCGCACCGGGGATGACGTTCACGATCAGCGGATTCGAGACACCGGGGAGCGCGCCGCGGCGCAGCAGGGGCAGCAGCCCGGCGCGCACCAGGCTCGACTTGCCGGCGCCGGAGGAGCCGACGACCGCCAGGAAGCGCGCCAGCTCGCTGTCGTCGCCCAGCCGCGCGCCCAGCCGGGCGATCAACGCCTCGCGGCCAAAGAAATCGGGGGCATCGGCTTCCTGGAAGGCGCGCAGGCCTTTATAGGGGTTCGGGGGGTCGCTGGTCACGCGCTGCACCCCGCCATTGGCGGACGGCAGCGGCACGGGCGGGGCGCCGCCGTCGGCAGCCGCGCCGTTTGTGGCGACCGGCACCCCGGCGCGCGGTTCCTGCGGCGCTGCAGTCCCGCGCGCCCACCCGACGAATGCCGCCTGCTCCGTGGGCAGAACCTCCAATGCGGCCGCGACGAGCCGAGCCAGTTGGCGCGACGGCCGCAACCCGCCCTGCTCCAGACCGCGGATCGTCGCCACCGAGCAGCCGACCTGGCGGGCCAGCTCCTCTTGCGTAAAGTCGAGGGCCTTGCGCCGCTGCTTGAACCAGTCCTTGAACACCTCCTCGCCACCCATCCCCGGTTCCTCCATTCTAGACACCCTCCGATAACCTACCAGTGGTGTGACCAGTGACTCAGGTGTCGCAGCACGCGAAGAATAATCATGTAGGCAGTGCCCAGGACCGGCACGTATGCGACCCCCTTGTATTATAGGACCGGGGTCGAGGCTGCGCATCGGTGATACCCGCCAATTTTATGGTGGGTACCCGCCATAAAATTGGCGGGGCGATGGCTGGCCTATTGACCACCCCGGCCCTTGCGAACGCAAAGGTGGTACCCGCCATTTTGGCGGATAACCCGTGGGTGGCCTATTGACCACCCCGGCTCTTGCGAACGCAAAGGTGGTATTCACCATTTATTGGCGGATACCTGTGGGGGGCACAGAGCTGCTGCACCGGCAGCGTAGGCGGGACTCATAGTAGTTTTTATAGGAGAAATTCTAGTAGTTATTATAACACAAATATCGGTCCTTGATGCTGCTGATATGCCATAATCAGTAAACAACCGAGGATCGCCTGGCATAAAATTTTCGACGTTCTGGGCGGGAGACCGTTACTGGGCTCCAGACCCAATCATCCGGGTCCACCGACGAAAGGAGCGTAGTTGTGGGGACACGCCAGCATTACCTAACGCTCGGATTTGTTTCTGGTGCGGCTGTGGTTGAAGGAAAGCGACGACGCGAGCAAGGCAAGCCGGGCCGGCGGCCAGGGCACATGGCACGGGAAGGTGCAGCGCGTGGTGGATGGTGAAGTACACCAGTTTAGTAGCCTCCAGGGTCTGGTGGACGTGCTGCTGGTCCTGCTGGCCGACAACAAAGCGAGGTAAAATGATGAGCCCTCGCTAGCAGCCTGTCGGAGAGAACGATTTCCGCCAAACTTTCCCCACTGAGTGGCGATTTCAGCACCAAAAGTGAGCGATCCGCCCCACTTAGGTGGTTAAAATGGCCGAAAACCTGGCCTGCGACTTTCTCTCCGACAGGCTGCTAGCGAGCAGTGTGGCGGAACCAGCGGGGTAGCGGCAGGCCATCACCCCGCAGCGGGGGCTCCGGCACGCTGGACTTCTTCACCATACAGAAAGGATTTACGATGACACAGCGTACCTCCGATGGTACAACCATCCCCACGGGCAACGGCTCGAGCAGCCTGAAAGGTGCCAATCCCCCTACCCTGGTCGGCGCGACCGACACACTCATGGATAGCGCGGGCTCCGCCGTCACCAGCGCGCCCACATTCTCCACTGCGAGCAGCACCGGTCTCGATCCTGTGCGGGTGACGTTCGGCGCCGTGATCCTCGCCGGGTCGAGCGACAGCGTCCGCAATCCGGTGGTCGAGCCTTTCCTCCCCACCCTCGTCGCGCACGAGCTTATCGATGCTACCAACGCGATCAACGCGAAAGCCGCCGCGCTGGGTGGGGCCGGCGTTCCGCTCGCCGATGTAGAGGCGGCGGGAGCCGGGTTTGTCGGCCGCTTTGTGAACGCCGACATCTATTTTTCGCCGGCCACGGGCACCCATGAGGTGCATGGCGCCATCCGGGATAAATACAATGCCCTCGGTGGGGCTGCCGGGCCGCTGGGCCTGCCGCTGACCGACGAAACCGGCACCCCCGACGGCATCGGGCGCTTCAATCACTTCCAGGGCGGCTCGATCTACTGGACCGGACGCACCGGCGCGGTCATGGTGCGCGAGTCCATCCGCCATCTCTGGGCCACGCAGGGCTGGGAGACCGGCCCCCTGGGCTACCCGGTGCAAGATGAGCACCGCTACGTGACCCCCCACCCCGCCACCGATCCGTTCACTGCCTGGAGCGTGTTCGAGAACGGGGCCATCGTGGCGGGCGCCGCCGGCACCGCCGTGGCCCGCACCGTAGAAATCGCACCTGACAAGCTGCGTTGCCTCGTCCGGCAAGAGTTCGACCGTGTGATGCATGAATCGCCGGATAACGTGGGCCTCCACGCGCCGAGCGAAATCACGGCGGTCTCCCGCAACTACCCTCGCGCGGTGACCTTCGTCATCCACGGCTTCCACGACAACGGCCTCGCGAGCGACACCGACTTCGACATCACCGTGGGCCTGCGCTTCGGCCTGACCTGGGAAGCGGGGTTGTTCACGGAACCCCTGGTCAAGAACCTCGCCGCGGCGTTGGTCTCGCTATCGGTCTCGGCCACCGGGCCGTCGCCCACCGTGGGCCCGGGGGCCCGCGGCGTGCGCGACGGCGTATCCAACGCCTTCGCTACGCCCCGCCCCGTCGGCCCCCCCATCCCTGCCGCCAACGCGCTCGCGCCGAACACGCCCGACCTCATTGACGTGCTGGTCACGGCGGAGGGCGGGTTACGCGTGCTGCTCAACCCGCTCCCCAACTTCGCCTCCGGTGGCATCCGGGTCATCGCGGCGCAAGCCGCCGTTGACCAGCTCGGCTGCTAACCGGTATGGGCGGGGGTACGGGCCATCAAGTCCAACTAATTCAATCGGGCTAATTACAGGCCAGTTAAGGAGCGCTATTCGCCCGGTGGGGCGCGCTGGACCCGCTGTTTCCCCGTGGATCGGGATCCCCGCCACTCCTTGCTCGGCCCGACTCGTGCCTGCTCTCTGGTCCGGGTTAGGCGTGATTTGAATTAGTTGGACTCGATGGCCCGCGCCCCCCGCCCATACGCATTAGAGGCTCGCAGAAGCCCGTCGAGAGGCAATGGGACCGGTCGGGTGCGTTGCTAGTGCAAGTCCCAACTACCTCCTTTGAAATGGCACGCCTAGACCCAAGCGTGGCAAATCAAAAGAACTGGGTTGGACTTGCACTAGGCAATGAGGCCCGCTAACGCGAGGCCAGATCGACGAATACTGCTGATTGCTCAGGAACGAACAGGCGCAGTGGATATGCGTCAGCTCCGGTGCATCGTTAACAACCCATCTGCACCGTGCAGACGCGGTCCTTTCATCGAGCCTGGCCCGTGCGATCATGGAGATTGCACTTATCGGCGGCCAGGCATCCACCAGGGCGATTGCATCTAAATTAGGCGTGCCAAGATTAGGCATGAACCCATTCGGTTTGCGGCCAGGAACGGCCCGTTATCACGCATTGGGCCGTTTCGGACGGAAATTGTCGTGCTCGTGCCTGATTTAGATGCAATCGCCCTGAGGCATCCACCCAGATTGCTTGCTCAGGCAGGCGATTCGCGCACGCAATGAGGAGGTACGGTTGTGGCTGAATTCATATACATGCGAGATCAGATTGTGATCAATAGCGCGCTTCAGAATCTCATCGCCAGGAAGCAGCTCCCGCCCGGCAGCACGATCCGGCTGGTAGCCCGGCAGATCCGGCACGATCCAGGTTTCGCCTTGCAGTTGCGGGGACACCATGTGGTCATCGTGGCGCAGGAATATGCAGGCAACGATGGCAGCATCAACGTGAGCGGCGCACCTGGGGCCAATGCCGGTGAAGGTAGCCAGGGTGCCCTCGGCGGCCTCGGCAACCCCAGTATTGGGGTCCACCCCCGACCCGGGGGCCCGGGAGGCCCGGGAGGCACTGGTAGCGTGGGAACGGCGGCGACGACCATCGGGCTTACCTGCGAGATCCTCCGCAGCGCGCACTTCGTGGCCAATGGCGGCGCTGGTGGTACCGGTGGTACTGGCGGCACCGGTGGGAAGGGCGGCGACGGACGACAAATACGCGGTGAGGATCGCGTACCCGAAATCATAGACGGTACGAGTGGCGGTGATGGCGGTCGCGGCGGAACCGGCGGACCAGGGGGTGCGGGCGGCCAGGTGCGGGTCACCCATGTCAGCGGCCCAGCCACCGGCGCGCTGGAAGCCGCCGGCGGGCCAGGCGGCTCGCCGGGATCAGGTGGCAGTCCCGGGAAGGCGGGGAAGTTTGGCGATGACGACGGCCGTAGTGGGCCTGCTGGTGCGCCTGGCCCCGTCGGCCCCGCCGCGGAAGCGACCAACCCCCAGGTAAGCATCGATGCTTACTGGGCGCAAGTGCGGACCGATCTGGGACCCCACGCGGCAGAGTGGGCCGCCTACCGCCTGGCAGTTGGCGAGTACCACTATCGCGCCCACAATCCCGCGTTCCCCGAGCGCGCCGGCTTCCTCATTATCGCCATGCAAGAATTCGACGCGGTGCTACGCCTTGACCCGGCGAACACCGAGGCGATTCGGCTCCAGCGCCAGATCTTGGCGAACCAGAATATCCTCGGGCTGCCACGTGATCTCGATTTGATCCCCCAATTCGATCAATACATCGGGGCCTTCACAGGATTTGGCCCTCTCGTCTTCGGTGTCTTCAACCAGGGCACCATGGAGATACTCCAGGCGGGCACACTCGAGAGTATCAGAAATCTGCTGGATCTGCAGCGTCAGGGGATCGAGAATGCCGTCGCTGACGTGCAGGATGACCTACAGGCTGCCACGAGAGCGAAGGAAGATGCGGACCAAGAAGTCCAGGAGGCCCTGGGGCGCGTAACCGAGGTGAACGCTCAGATCCAGGCGGCCTTGGCCGAAATGAACAACCAGAGCTTCACCTTCGGTGATTTCATCGGCGTCGTGGGTGAGATTGGTGCGGTCGTGGGCGAGATTGCTGTGGCGGCGGCGAGTGTGGTGGCGGCCGTTCCGACAGCGGGTGCGAGCCTGGTGGCGCTGGTCCCTGATATGATCGCTCTCGGCAACACCGTGGTGAAAAACGCGAAGCCCATCTATACTGCTTTGTTTAATTCGGAAGCACCCGACTTGGCTAAGGTGAACGATGCCTATAAGAAGGTCGATAAGGATTTTACCGACATCTTTAAGGGCGTAAAGGCGGTGATCAATTTCGTGAATGTGATCGATAAGTTGGCTGCAGGCAAAACCCCGGCCAACGCGAAGTCCGTGGCGCTGGTTCAGCGGGGCGTCGAGCTAAGCCACGCGCTGTTGCTGGCCCACCACCGCAGCGAGCAGGCGAATCTCACTGTACAGGCGGTGATCGCGAAGCTGGACCGCACCAAGGCGCTGCTGGTCAAAGCCGAAAATCTGTTACGGCAAAACAGCCAGGACCCTCTCGTGCTGTGCGATGCCGGGCTGATGGCGATCCGCAACGCCCAAACGCATGTTGACTCCCTCTTGGGCTTCGCCTTTCGGGCTC
>JBBSAN010000377.1:0-6725 GCA_038252265.1 Chloroflexia bacterium | reverse complement strand
TAGATATTGTGGTTATGGCACGAGAAAGACCCAAAAATCGGCGTAGAAGCGGAGCTAAAGTGTCATTCGTCGTGCCGCCAACCACAATATCTAGTGTTCGACAATCGTCTCCATCAGCCATGTAGTGGCTGAGTAGTTACTCATACTTCATAATTCTTAATTATGGTGAAATCAACTCTGGAAGTGGCGATCTATGTCGTGGTGACGGCGTTCAGCGCGTGGCTGGGATGGGCATTCCTGGCGGCGACGGTGGGCGCGGGCGGCGCGGCAGCACTGGGGGGGGCCTTGGGTGGGTTGACTTTGGCCCTCTGGGACCAGCAACGGCGCAAGCCGGGGGACGAATAAATCGTGACCGACGCAGACGAGAAGGACCAACCTGAATATACGGAACCCGCTGCCCTGCCGCGCAAGATCCGTGTGGGCGTGCTGTTCGGCGGGCAGTCGGCGGAACATGCCGTGTCGCTGGCCTCGGCCACGAACGTTATGGCCGCCCTGGACCCCGACAGGTACGAGGTGGTGCCGCTGGGCATCACCCGCGCCGGGCACTGGATAGCCGGGGGCGACCCGTTGCGGACGCTCAAAAGCGGCGAGACCCCGGCAGCAGAGCAACTGGCGCTCCCTCTCTCCCCAGAGGACGCGCCCGACCCTGCGGCGGATCGGCGCTTGCAGGTGCAGCCTCCGTCGGTGCGATCCACGGTTGGCGTGGTCGCCGGGAGCCTGGATGGCGTAGACGTGATCTTCCCGGTGCTGCACGGCCCCTTTGGCGAGGATGGCACGATCCAGGGGCTGCTGGAAGTGGCCGGGGTGCCCTATGTGGGCGCGGGGGTGCTGGGATCGGCGCTGGGCATGGACAAGATCGCCATGAAGCTGGTCTTCACGGCGGCGGGGTTGCCGGTCGCGCCCTATGTCGCCTTCAGCCGGGCGCAGTGGGAAGCCACTCCGGCGCGCCTCCAGGCCCTCTGCGAACGCGATCTGGGCTACCCGATGTTCGCCAAGCCCGCGAACCTCGGCTCCAGCGTCGGGATCAGCAAGATCCACGGGCCGGACGAGTTCGGCCCGGCCCTGAACCGGGCGGCGCGCCACGACCGCCGCTTGCTGGTCGAGCAGGGGTTGGACGCCCGCGAGATCGAGTGCAGCGTGCTGGGCAACGACCACCCCGCCGCCTCGGTCTGCGGCGAGATCGTGCCCCGGCGCGAATTCTACGACTTCCGCGCCAAGTATCTGGACGACAATTCGGACCTGATCATCCCCGCCGATCTGCCGGAGGCGGTCAGCGGCGAGGTGCGGCGGTTGGCCGTGGCCGCCTTCCTCGCCATCGACGCGGCGGGCCTGGCGCGGGTGGACTTCTTCGTCACCCGCACCACGCAGCAGGTCTATCTGAACGAGATCAATACGATCCCTGGCTTTACCGCGATCAGCATGTACCCGAAGCTGTGGGAGGCCAGCGGCCTCCTTCCGGCCCAACTGCTGGACCGCCTGATCACCCTGGCCCTGGAGCGCTTTGCCGATCGGCGTCGCCCGCCCGGCCCCGAAGCCGACGATGATGAGGGGCGGACGGTGGCTGTTTAGCAGCGAGCAGCGAGCAGCGAGCAGCGAGTTGCGAGTGACGTGATGCGTGATGTGTGACTTTGATCGGGGCGTATAGAACCAGCCCCGGAGGGGCGATAGACGATAGCCCCTGGTGCGAACCAGGGGAAAGGCGCACCAAATCCAGACCAGCCCCGGAGGGGCGACAGACGAGCGAATGGATCGATGCCAACAGCGACCAAGCCACAACCGAATAGCCGGAAATCCCCGGCGGCTCCCGACGGCAAACCGGCCCCACGCCGGGCACGGCCCAACACGCCGCCGCGCCCGACGCTCCACTCGGCCACCGAGTCGGTAGGAGCTTCGGTGGCGGAATGGCGCTCGGCGCTGCGGCGGTCCCGCCCGACCAAGCGGGTGGGCTGGGGCCTGTTCCAGGACGATGTGCGGCGGGGGCGAGTGATCAGCCTGGCCGGGCTGGCGATCCTGGCGGCGATTGCCCTCAGCATCGCCACGTCGCCCGACTATATCGTGAACAGTGTGACGGTGCAGGGCAGCACCACCCTGACCGTCGCCGAAGCGAACCGGCTGGCCGGGGTGACCGGGGAACATCTGTTCCTGGTGGACCCGCAGGCGGTCGCCGCCCGGCTGAGCCAATCGGCCTTTATCAAGAGCGTGTCGGTCGAGACGGCACTGCCCAATCAGGTGATCCTCCATGTAGAGGAGCGGCGGCCCAGCGTGGTCTGGGTGCTGCGCGACAACACGCCGTACCTGATCAGCGAGGACGGCATCCTGATGAGCCGGGCGACGACGCTGGATGGCTATATTGCCGTCTATGATCAGGAGACTGATCCGGCCAGCATCCAGTTGGGTGCGCCGCTGGAACACAGTGATGCGGTGGATACCGCGCAACGGCTTTATATGCAGTTCCCCGCCGTGACGGGCCTGAACATCGGCACGCTGGAATGGAAGGGTAGCACCGGCGGCATCACCGTTGTGACCGACACCGACCAGCGGATCATGTTCGGGGAGAGTACACAACTGGACGACAAGATCCGCATCGCCGGGGCGATGATCGCGGATCTGGTGACGCGCAAGGCCCCCTGGTCCCGCATCGACCTGCGCTCCATCGAGCGGGCGGCGGTGATCAAGTGAAGCGTGAAGCGTGAAGCGTGAAACGTGAAACGTGAAACGTGAAACGTGAAACGTGATGCGTGATGCGTGATAGGTGTGGGGAAGTGGTAGTGTTCAAGGAGTTACTGACCACTGACCACTGACCACTGACCACTGACCACTGAGGACTCGTACATGTGGCTGCCATTACTGGCATTGGTTATCGGGCTGATCATCGGGCTGCAATTCAGCTTCACGGTGCCGGCAGAGTATGCCCGCTACACAGCGGTCGCTATTCTGGCGGCGCTCGATGCGGTCCTGGGCGCGATTCGGGCCGAGTTGAACAAAGCGTATGACAACCGGGTGTTCATCACCGGGCTGCTTTCGAATGTGTCGTTGGCAATCGGTTTGACCTTCCTGGGCGACCGCCTGGGGGTTGATCTATCACTCGCCGCTGTGGTCGCCTTTGGCGTGCGGATGTTTGATAACGTGGCGATCATCCGGCGGCATTTCCTCTAAAGGCCATTTGGCCGGAGGAGGGTCTAGCAATTTTGGAAAAGGTGTGATAGAATACACATATCGCACCCTAGAAATATGGCTACCGCGAGTAGCCGGTGCGGGAGGTCGGATGGAGGCCAGAACTTCCCTGCTCGCCCAAGTTGCGGCGGCGTAGCCGTCACTCCGGGTCAGCAGGGAGCTTCTAGCCTCCCATCCGGTCACCAGGGAGTAAGAACCGTGGCAAAGAGCCAGGAGCGGATCATCGTCGGAATGGACGTCGGCACCACCAAGATCTGCACCGTGGTGGGCGAGGTCGGACGCGGCTCCGCGTTGAACGTGTTGGGCGTGGGCGTGGCCCAGTCACACGGCCTGTCCAAAGGCATGGTCGTGGACATCGCCGAGACGGTGCGGTCGATCAGCCTGTCGTTGGAACGGGCCGAGCGGCTGTCGGGCTGCAAGATCGGGTCGGCCTACGTCGGGGTGGCGGGTAGCCATGTGGCCTCCTTGAACAGCCGGGGTGTGGTCGCGGTTTCGCGGGCCGACCGGGTGATCACCCAGGAGGATGTGCGCCGGGCCGTGGACGCCGCCCGCGCCATTGCCATTCCCCCCCAGCGCGAGGTGCTCCATGTTATCCCCCGCGCCTATGTGGTGGATGGGCACGAAGGCGTGCGCGATCCGGTCGGCATGGCCGGGTTTCGGCTCGAAGTCGAGACGCATATCGTCACCGGGGCGGTGACGGCGCTGCAAAATCTGGTGCGCTGCGTGCAGCGGGCGGGCATTGAAGTGGATGACCTCGTGCTGCAACCGCTCGCCAGTAGCGAAGCCTCGCTGAGCGAGCAAGAGCGCAACCTGGGCGCGGTGCTGATCGATCTCGGCGGCGGCACCACCGATGTGGCCGTCTTTATCGAGGGTAGCATCTGGCATTCGGTTGTGCTGCCGGTGGGCGGCGGCCACCTGACCAACGACCTGAGCATTGTGCTGAAGGTGCCCGCCGAAGCTGCCGAGCGGCTGAAGGTGCTCTATGGGCAGGTGCTCCCCCCGCCGACGATCCATGACCTGTTTGGCAAGCCGCGGCGCAAGCCCGCCCCGCGCCCCGCCGCTGCCGAGGATGACGAGGGCCGCCAGCCGGTCGGCGTCGAGGTGCTGACCGAGGCGCATGATGATCCGCTGGAGCCGCCCGATCCGGTGGTGGATGTCGAAACGTTTACCCCTGGTGTCTACCAGCCGGTGTCGCAAACGCTGGTGAGCCAGATATTGGAAGCCCGCCTGGAACAGATCTTCGGCCTGGTGGCGGCGGAGATCCGGCGGAGTGGCTACGAAGGGCTGTTGCCCGCCGGGGTGGTGCTCACCGGGGGCACCGCCCGGCTACCCGGGATCGCTGAGTTGGCCCAGCGGGTCCTGAATATGCCGGTGCGGGTGAGTGTGCCGCAGGGGATCACCGGGCTGATCGATACGCTCGACAACCCGGCCTATGCCACCTCGGTCGGCCTGGCCCTGTGGGCCACGCGCCATGCCGGGGCCGCCCACGGCAACGCCCACACCGCCCCCACCGGCCCGTCGCGGGGGGGCACCCAGGTAATGGGCCGCGTCACCGGCTGGCTGCGCGAGTTTTTGCCCTAACGAGAAATCAGAAGTCAGTGATTAGAAATTCGCTTCTAACCACTAACCACTAACCACTAAGCACCTATCACAAGCTACTAATCACTAACCACTAACCACTAATCACTCGCCCCGCGCCACTTGTCAACCGACGCGGCAAGGTGTATAGTAATGGAACCCTGGCAAGGGCACGGGGAAGCCCGCCGTCCCTTTCCTAGTCCACCGACCGTCAAGGTTCGATTAGGAGGAACAACCCAATGTTTGATCGCAGGAACCAGGCCCCGTTGGGGGGCCACAGCGCCCCGGCCCCCGGCTATGGGCAGCCGGATGAACTCGAGAATTTCGCCCAGATCAAAGTCGTCGGCGTGGGCGGTGGTGGCAGCAATGCCGTCAACCGCATGATCCGCGCGGAAGTGCGCGGCGTCGAATTTATCGCCGTGAACACCGACGCCCAGGCGTTGCTGAATTCCGACGCCCCCACCCGCATTCGCATCGGCGATAAGGTGACCAAGGGCCTCGGATCGGGCGGCAACCCCGACATGGGCCGCAAAGCCGCCGAAGAGAGCCAGGACGAGCTGTTCGACTCCCTGCGCGGCGCGGACATGATCTTCATCGCTGCCGGGATGGGCGGCGGCACCGGCACCGGAGCGGCCCCCTACATCGCCCAGATCGCCCGCGAAGTCGGCGCGCTCACCGTGGCCGTCGTCACCAAGCCGTTCAATTTCGAGGGCAGCCGCCGCTCCCGCGTGGGCGACGAGGGCATCGCCGCCCTGCGCCAGTATGTGGACGCGCTGATCACCATCCCCAACCAGCGCCTGCTCGAAGTGGCCGGGAAGAACACCACCGTGCCCGAAGCGTTCCGCCTGGCCGATGATGTGCTGCGCCAGGGCATCCAGGGCATCTCCGACCTGATCACCTATCACGGCGTGATCAACGTGGACTTTGCCGACGTGAAGTCGATCATGTCCGACGCCGGGTCGGCCCTCATGGCAATCGGCACGGCCAGCGGCGACAACCGCTGCGTAGAAGCCGCCCGGATGGCAATCGAAAGCCCGCTGCTGGAGATCTCGATTGACGGCGCGAAGGGCGTGCTGTTCAACATCTACGCCAGCGAAGAGTTGAGCATCATCGAGGTCAACGAGGCGGCGGAACTGATCCGCTCGGTGGCCGACCCCGACGCCAACATCATCTTCGGCGCGGTGATCGACCCGAACATGGGCAAGGACGTGAAGCTGACGCTGATCGCTACCGGCTTCGACAGCGTGCGCCGCGCCCCGTCGCAGGCTGCCACTCAGGCGCAGGTACAGGTAGCCCATCCGCAGCAGTACGCCGCCGCCCCGCTGCCGCAGCGCCCGGTGCAGCAAGAGCCGCGCCCGATGTACCAGGCCCCCCCGCCGCAGGCCCGCCCGGCCCAGCCGCCCCCGCAGCAGCCGCCCGCACCGAGCAGCAATCAGGACGACCTGGACATCCCGCCGTTCCTGCGCTACCGCCAGCGTTAGGGTGAGTTACCGTTTATAGCTAGATAGTAGAAGCCTCTTTCGGATGAAAGAGGCTTCTGTTTTGATGATCAGTTATTCTATTGCCTTGTGTCGAATTTTATGCTATGATTGTATTATTACGTTGGCGTAATTTATTCTCTTGATGATCATAAATATTCTTCGCAATACAGCACCGCTGAGAGCTAAAGGAGAAAGTGATGGGAGAGAAATATACTATCAAACACGACACGGATATCTGGGGCAATGACCAAATCGTTGCCCACCGCAACGTGTCGGCTTCCGATGTCGGCGGCGCAATTAGGAACGGTCGCCGGATTAGCAATGGTCGCCCACCGAAATTCTAAGAATAAAGGTAACTACTCAGCCTGGCAGATCCGGTAGGAGGGGTGCCCCTCGCCAGACCTGTTCGAGGGCAGTCAGGATAGGCTGACCTTGTTTGTGCAACGTCGAAATGTAACTGCGGATCACACAGAAGGCCCGCGCACCTGCCGC
>JBBSAN010000376.1:0-6729 GCA_038252265.1 Chloroflexia bacterium | reverse complement strand
GGAGTTGGCGGGGCTGGCACCACCATATGACGCTGGTCATCCTGGCGCATCACTTTCGGGTCCAACAGCAAGGGGCGTTGAACCAGAGAGAGGGGGGCCTGCGTCGCGCCGATCAGCGCCGCAGATGCGCCGCAGGGCGGGGTGGTCGACTTCAGCCGGGCCTTAGCGGCGCAACTACCGGAGCACGCCAGTCGGATCAGTGTGGCCCAGGTGCGGCGGTTAGTGATCGGCGTGTTGCCCCTGCCGTCCCGCGAGGCGGCCGCGGTGGTGGCGCTGGTCCTGTATACCCAGCGGCACAAAGAGGCGGCCTATCACTCAGCGCGTAAGCACACCCTGGCGGCACTGGAACAGGCCCGGCCCCCGTGATCTCTCGTTGTAATACTAGCAGCCTGTCGGAGAGAAACTTGCCAGCCCTAATTCCGGTCAGTTGCCCCAGAAAGTGGGGCGGATCTCCCACTTTCGGGACTAAAACCACCTTTGAGTGGGGCGAATTTTGGCGAAAATCGTTCTCTCCGACAGGCTGCTAGCGAGCAATAACTGCGCGCATTACGGGCGGGGCGCAACGAGCGGTCCAATCGCCGCCCCGGGATGGTGGATATAACTTTGCAACTGGGCCACCAGCGGGGTCGCTTGCCAGCGCGGGCGGGTGCCGTCCGCGCCCCGTTTGTAGAGGCCCAGATCGATCTGGTACTGCTGGAGCGGGCCACGCCCAAAGCGGTAGCGCCAATCAATCATGGTGAACAGCGGGAACCAGGTGTAGCCGAGCACCGGCACCCCTTGCCTGCGTAACTGCTTGACAGCGGCGACCGAGTTGGTGAGCCAGGCGGTGCGCTCCGTCTCACTGTCTTTCGCGCTCGTTTCGGTGATCATGATCGGAGCCTGATAGTGGTCATAGAAATCGCGGATCAGCGTCGCGAAGCCAATTCCATCTTTTTCGACCACCCGCGAGGCCAGCCGCCCCCGCGCGTCCACGTAGACCTCGCGCGTGGACCACTGCGGATAGAAGTTCATCCCCACCACATCGAGCGGGATCGCCTGGCGCGCGATGGCCGCCAGGTCGTCGGGCGAGACGCCGTGGCGCAACAGCCAGAGGAAGAGTGGGTGGTCGGCCCGCACCCGCCCGGTGAGCAGGTCGTAGCACAGGTAGCCCCGGTGCTGGTCCTCGGTCGCCAGCGCCTGGAGGTCGTCGCGCATCGCCCGGGTGATTCCGGTCGCCTCCACATGGACCATGATCGCCAGCGGGTCCACCTCTTTGATCGCCGCCACCGTGCGAAGGATGCCGCGCACCAGTTGCAACAGGATGCGGATGTAGCCGCCGTCGCCGCGCAGGTAGGGCGGCCACAACCCGCGCTTGCCGCAAAACAGCGCATTGACCAGCGGCTCGTTCAGGGGGGGGTACCAGCGGACCCGCCCGGCATAGCGACGGGCGAACGCGGCGGCATAGGCGGCGACCGCCGCCGGGTACTCGACGGCGGCGAATTCACGCTGTAGCCAGAACGGGCAGCCGTAGTGCATCAGGTCAATGATCGGCATGACGCCCAGTTCCTCGACCAGGTAGGGCACCACCTGGTCGGTCCATGACCAGTCGAATACGCCCGGCTGCGGCTCAACCCGGTACCAGGGGACCCCCCAGCGCACCGCCTGTACCCCCAGCGCCGGGAGCAGGGCCCGGTCTTCGCGCCAATGCTCGGAGTGGCCCAGCAGTTCATAGGCGTCCAGGGCGCGGTGGCCGGGGCGCGTTTGGGGCACAACGGTGTCTTCGATGCCGCTGGCCCAGATGAAATCTTCGGGGCGTGGGCCTAAAATCAGTTCGCTCATTGGCGCTCAGTAAGGGGGTTTCAGGCGTTCAACAGACAACCCGTGCCTGGACACGGGTTGTCTGTGCCTACTATAGGGCGCTAACCCCGGTTGTCCTTAATTGTTGTCCAGCCGGGAAACATGCACGTAGTCGAAGGTGGCGATAGACCCCGCCCCACCCATCGAGACCAGGCCGATGCGGGCGTGTGCGCCGAGCGAGCGGGTCCAGGTGCCGCCGTGCTCCCAGGTCTGGCCGTTGGCGCTGGTGTAGGCGGTATATAGCTCCTCGCCGTACTGGTTGGTGCGCTTAGCGATCCGCAGGTAAGTCCAGTCGCCTGGCGGGCCGACGACGGTGTTGCCATAGCGCGGGTAGCCGGTGGGCACCGGGAACAACTCTTTGGCGAACTCGGTCTGGCGGGTTTCGTAGATAGAGACGACCGACAACTTGATGAAATTGTCGTCGTCGCCATAGATGACCAGCCCGGCCTGGCGATAGTTATAGCAGCAGCCCTCCGGCGGCAGGTCCACCCGCACTTTGGTTTCCACGATGTAGTTCCCACCGGGGATCGGCTCGGTCAGCACCGAGGCGTTGTTGCTGTCCTCGAACAGGTCGGCATCCTGCGTGTCGAAGCGGAACAACCCCCCGCCCAACCCGTAGGTTGTGGATACCGGCTGGCGGATCCAGTCCCACTGGCGGCTCAGGGTGTTGCTGTTGAACTCGTCCGATTGGCGATCAATCAGATGGCCCGGCGTGTCGGCGCGGAATGGGCGCGGGGTATAGCGGGTGTGCTGGCCCGGCTGAGCAGCGGGGGCGGGCATATCCGCTTCTGAGGCCCAGCGCCCGGCGCGCACGCGCGGCCAACCGTCCACCCAGTCGAGCGGGTCAAGCAGCACCGGGCGCTTGGTGAAGCCGACCGCGTTAGTGAAGTACGGGTCGTCGCGGTCCACCGCGTGATAGACCATCCAATCCTGCCCGCTGAAGTCGGTGAAGACGGCATTATGCCCGGTGCCAACCCAGCGGTTGCCGTTCATTGCGATCACCGGCGAGCCGCCGACCCGTCCGGCCAGCAGCGACACGCCCTCGCGGTCCACATAGGGGCCGAGAATGTTGGCCGACCGCCCGGCAAAAACGCTGTAGCCGGTGATTGGGCCGTGGCAGCAGTCGGTGGCCGAGGCCAGCAGGTAGAAATAGCCGCCGTGCTGGACGATGTTGGCCCCCTCGTAGCGGTTGGCGAGGGTGATCTGCGTCTGGCTGGCCGGGGCGGAACGGAGGCCGTCGGCGCTCAGCGTGCGGGCCGAGATGCCGCCGAAGTAGCTGCCATAGAAGATATAGTTCTGGCCCCCCACCTGGACCACGTCGGGGTCGAACACCCAGCGGCGGCTCCCCGGACAGCAGGGGGCCTCGTGCGGCTCGACCACCGGCGCGCCGCTGTCCACCCACGGTCCCAGCGGGCTGCTGCTCGTGGCAACGCCGATGGCGCTCCCGCCACCGGGCAGGGTGGTGTCGGACGCAGTGTAATAGAGATAATACTGGCCGTTGAAGAACTCTATGTCGGGTGCCCACAGCCCGGCGGTAGGATTGACCCACGACGGCAGCGCGCTGAACGCATCGCCCATATAGGTCCAGTTCACCAGGTCGGTGGATTGAAGCATCGGGATGCGATGGAAATTGAAGTTGCCGCCGGGGTCGCGGTCCGCCCCGTTGAGCGGGTCGGTGGTGCAATAGATGGTCCAGGTGGTGTCGCCGGGCGTCTGCGCGTGGATGATCGACGGGTCGGCGCAGCTTTCCACGCGCCCGCCTTTGGGGATCTGCACATTCAAGGGATTGTTATACGTCCCGAGCCGGGCCGGTTCTGGCGCGGGGACGGCGCGAGCGGCCTGGCCCGGCACCAGTACGAGGACGAGTAGCAGCAAGATAGCAACGCCCGTGTACCAGCGGCGATAACGGAAGGAATGGGTGAACGCCATTGTTTGTTCCTCCTGGGTAGAATGGGGAGTAAAGATGGGGACCCGGGCCTGCTAGAAAGTAGAAGTTAGAAATTAGAAATTAGAAGTCAGCAAGCCCCGTCCAGACTTCCGGCGGTTGACTTCCCGCTTCCAATTTCCCCTACAACTTCCGCGCTCCTAACTTCTCACCTCAACTTCTAATCTCCTGACTTCTCACCTCCTAACTGCTGACTTCTGATTTCTGACGGCTCGCTCACGGCATCGGCTGGGGATCAACGGTTGGCCCCTGCACCACCGGCTTACCATCCGGCCAGTTCAGCCGATCAATCCACAGATAGCGGGCATCGCCGCGCACGCCGGAGGAGAGGATATTCCAGGCATGATAGACGATCCAGGTCTGGTCCTTGACCTGGACAATCGCCTGGTGGCCGGGGCCGACCACCAGCGGCAGGGTCATCCGGCTCTTCAGGATCGGATTTTCCGGTGCTTTGGTGCAGGGGCCGATGGGCGAGGCGCAGGTGGCATAGCCGACCGCGTACTCCACGCCCGCATAGTTGTTCGCGGAGTAGAACAGATAGTATTTCCCCTCATGCTGGACCATCGTCGGCGCTTCGACCACGTGCCCCTCCCAGAGGGCATCGTTGCGGATCAATTGCGTCGGCTGCCCGACCAGGCTCAGGCCGTCGGGGGCCAACTCCTGCACCCACAAATAGGTGGGCTTGTTGCAGCAGTTGCCGTCGTTCTTGAAATAGAGATAGAGCTTGTCACCGTCGCGGAACGGGCTGGGGTCAATTGTGCCCCCGTCGTCGGATTGGCAGACCAGCGGTGCGGAGCGCGTGTCCTTGAAAAAGCCGTCCGGCGTGGTGCCCGTCGCCACCCCCACGCACTGCCGGTCCGACGCCTTATCCCGCGCCGTGTAATACATCAGGTAGCCGTCGCCGCGGGCGATGACCTCCGGTGCCCAGACATAGGAGCCGCCCAGCTTGGCCCAGGTGGGCAGCGCGGGCATGGCATCGTGCCCCGTTTTCCACTGCACCAGATCGGACGACTGCGCCACCTGGATATTTTTCCCGCTGCCGTTGGTCGCGTAGGCGTAATAGGTGCCGTTGGCATTGAGCACAAACGGATCAGGGAAGTCCTGTTGCAGCACCGGGTTCTGGAAGCTGCCGGGCGGGATCACCACCGCCGTGGGCGCGGCAGGGCGCGTGGGGGCGGCGGGGGCTGCTGTCGCCGTCGGGGGCACAGGGGGGGGCACAGTGGGCGGCACCGCCGTCGCTGTCGGTGGAACGAGGGTCGCGGTGGCCTCCGCCCCACACCCGGCGGCCAGCACGAGGGCCAGCAGGCACCCCGCAGCCAGGATGGGGCGGAGAGTAAGCCGTCGGAAGCGGGCCAGGAGCACTATCACCGTGGATACCCTTTCGCGTTCAGGTGGAAGCAGGAAGGCCAGGCGCGTCACTACTTCGCCGCCTTCGTCCTTTCGTTTCGTGCGTTTCGTCCCTTCGTGCTTTCGTGGTTCAACCCCCATCTCTAGCCCTTCAGCCCGCTGGTTGCTACGCTGGCGACGATGAACTTTTGCAGCAACACATAGATCAGCAGCACCGGGATCGCCACGATCACCGCCCCGGCCATCATCAAGCCATACTCCGAGGTATAGGCCCCCTGGAGCGTCGCCAGGCCCGGCGGAAGCGTCTGCAACTGGCGATCTTTGAGGATCAGCAGCGGCCAGAGGAAGTCGTTCCAGCTACCCAGGAAGGAGATGATCCCCAGCGTGGCGAGGGCCGGGCGGGCCAGCGGCAACGCCACATGATAGAAGATCTGGATCGGGCTGGCCCCGTCAATATCCGCCGCCTCCTCCAGCTCGCGCGGGATTGTCTCGAAAAACTGGCGCAAGAAAAAGACGCCGAAGACCCCGGCCAGGCCCGGAATGATCACCCCGCCATAGCTGTTGAGCAGCTTGAGGTTGTACACGGTCACGAAGTTGGGCACCAGGAACATGATCCCCGGCAGGAACAGCGTCGCCAGCATGATCCCGAAGATCAGCTTCCGCCCGGCGAACTCCATCCGGGCATAGGCGTAAGCGGCCAGCGAATCGACCACCAGGATCAAGAGTGTCGTGGCGCTGGCGACGAAAGCGCTGTTGAAGAACCAGCGCACAATGGGCAGGCTGTCGTCGTTCAGGATGCGCTGGTAGTTCTCGAGGGTGAGGGTCTTGGGCATCCACTCCAGCGTGCGGGTGAACCACTCGGCTTTGGGCTTGAGCGAGGTAGACAACATCCAAAGTAGCGGCAGAATGATGATCACAGCGACCAGGATCATCAGGAAATATGTCACCGCCAGTTGCACCAGCCGCCGGTTCGAGCGGGCGACGCGGGGCTGGACGGCTGCCGTGGCCCGGTCGCCGGGGATCGGGGTGGTGCGGGTGGTCGTTGCCATGGGGAGCCTCCTCTACTCGCTGCGCGTGTTGAACAGGCGGAAGTTGATCATTGAGATCACGATCATGATCGCCGCCACGACAAAGGACATCGCCGCCCCCACCCCCTGGAAGCTGCGGACAAAGCCCTCGATATAGATGCGGTACATGATCGGCTCGGTGCCCCCGCCGCCGTTGCCTTGCGCCGGGCCACCGTGGGTCATCAAGAAGGGCTGGCCGAGCAGGTTGAACGAGGCGATGATCGTGATCGTCACAATAAAGGCCAGCACCGGCTGGAGCAGCGGCAGGGTGATGCGGAAGAACATCTGCACCCCCGTTGCCCCATCAATCGCGCCCGCCTCATAAAGCGACTCGGGGATATCCTGCAACGCCGCCAGCAGAATGATCATGTTGAAGCCCATCGTCCACCAGATCGTGGCGACCAGGATGGCGATCCAGGCCCAGGGCAGGGTCGAAAGCCAGCGCGGCTGGAAGATGTGCAACTGGCTCAGGTAATAATTGATCAGCCCGCCCTGGCTCTGGAAGATCCACCACCAGATCAGGGCAATGACCGT
>JBBSAN010000375.1:0-6740 GCA_038252265.1 Chloroflexia bacterium | reverse complement strand
CGGCCCCGCCAGACCATCCAATGGGGTGGTGCGGCGCCCACCAGCAGGCGGGCCAATCGCCTCCGCCGTCAGGGCCTGCCCGCTGGTGGGCGCCGTCCTGGCCCCAGCCTCGCCCGGCGAATGGGGCGCGGGGCCGCCGCTGGCCGCCGCGCGCGTCCGCCGGGGCCGCTCGCCACCCACCGCTAGCGCGCCGTCCAGCCCGGGGACAGGACCATTCCCACTGGGGGCCGCCTCCGGAGCGAGGGAGACACCCCGACGCTGCTGAGCGCGCGCGGACGATTCGACGGGCAGGCGCTCCAGTTCATCAAGCGGGGCCCCGGTCGGGACCCCCAGCCGCGGCAGGGTCGGGGTAAACATCTGGGGGGGGACCGCCAGCGTATCCCGAAAGAGGCGCGCCACGGCCTGCTCGGCCCGGGCCGGATCTTCCCCAGTCGTGCGCGCGCGGTCGGCAGCGGCCTCCTGCACGCGAATAAAGCTCCATGCCATCGTACTGTCCGACCCTTGCTCGGACGCAAAGTGCTGCCGGGCGGCGGCCCCAAAGGCAGTCTGCGAGTTTTCCGCGCGCATGTGGTGCGCGCCCTGCACCAGATCGCGCACGGTCTCCGGCTCCGTGACCCCTAGGTCGCGTAACTCGCGGATCAGGTGATCGAGCGCGGGACTGGCCCCGCCAAACGTGCTCGGGGCTATCTCCATCTGGCGGGTCAGGGCAGCCAGCGAGGCATCCGGCGCTGCTGCTGCGGCGCTGATCTGATCCGCCAATTCGGGCAGACTCCATTGCCGCTCGAACCCCCCCCGGACCCCCACCAGGGTACCCAGTTGTTCCTGACCGGCCGGTTCCTCGGTCAGGCGCCGCACGGTCTCCCCAGGCAGATCTTCCTGCAATTGCCCGGTGAGCGCCCGCATGCCGGGACTGCCCAAGGCGATCTGGCCGTCAGCATCCAGGTAGGTCAGGTGTGCGCGCTGCGGATCCGCGAACAGCGCATCCGCCGCCTGGAGGACGGCCCGCGCGGTCGGCGGATCCGCCTGGAGCGCCGCGGCCACCCGATCCTGATCCTGCGGCCCCAGCGCCAGGCGCTCCAGCACCGGGCGCTGGGCTGCGCGCTCCGGGGCAGCGAGCGCTTGGGCGGTGAGATCCCCGGCCTGCACCCCCCGTTCGTCATTCCGCCACCAACCCGTGGCTTCGCCCCGTAAGGGGGCTGGCGCGAACGTGGTAGGAGCCGCAAGGGCGTGCGCTCCATCAGGCGACACGGGGGCGGTCGCGCCGTCGCGCCACCGGCCAGGCGGGCGCGCGGCCGTCGCCGCCGCGTCGTCCGGGCGGGCGGAGGCACGCCCTCCGCCGGCCAGGCCCGCCCCCGCGACCGCGCCCAGGACCCCGCCTACCGCCGCCGCGGCGACGGCCGGGACCAGATCACCGCGGTCAGCGTCCCGATCCGCCTCAATACCGACCAACGGGCGCCCGGCCCCCTCCCCGCGGGGGGCCAGCGGGCCGCGCATCACGGCGAGCGCGCCACGCGTGGCGCGCAACCCGGCAAACCCGCCCTGCAATTGCAGGCGGCCCTCCGGGGTGATCGTCGGGATCGGCGCGGTGGAGAGGGGGTTCGGCCGGGTGCCAACCGCGCGGTGCAGGTTATCGGTCACCATGCTGAAGCTCCCACTCAAAGTCTGCCAGGCCATCCCGACAAATTGCCAGGAAAAGGTCAGCATGACCAGGGTAACGGTCATGAAGGCGCCTGCATTTCCCTGGCTGGCCCAATAGAGCAAGAAGGTGAAAATGAGGGTCAGGATCGAGGCGGCGGCGTACGTCTTGACGAAGAGCGTCAGGTACGCCTGCATGACGCTCACCACAATCACTTCGGTTGGCTGGAAGAAGGCGAAGACGAGCGCGATGGGGATGGAGAAAAAGAGGATCGCGGCGCTCAAGGTGAACACGAGGTAAATCACCGCTTCGAGCAACGCAAACAGGCTGATCGGGATCCCGGTCAGCATCCGCAGGACGCCTTGTCCGGCATCGTTGACCGCTTGCTGGCGGCGGGTATTATCGGACAGATCCCCCTGGGCCATGTCCCAGTAAAAGGTGCCCGCATACCCGGCTTGCAAGGGCACCTGGGGATCGTTCACGCCCGCGTCGTTGCGTTCACAGAAATGGCGCGGCAGATACTGGTGCAGCGCGTCGCCCCCGTTGAATTGGGTGACCTCTGTCTCCTGGGTGATATAGAGATACGACATGGCGAGGTCGAGCCCGTTACATGGCTGGCCCGGGCCGGACTGACAGGGAATGAACGTATTAAAGTAGTGATGTTGGTCCCCCATTTGGTTGGGCATCCCGGTATGAATGGTCGTCGGGTCGGGGTTCGTCGTGGTCAGGCCGGATTGCAGCACCACGGTCTGGGCCATTTCCCGCAGGCTTTCGCGGAGCTGTTCCAGCGAGAGAAAGAAGCCTGAGCCGAGGGTAAACAGCATGGTCGCGGCAAACAACCACAGGAACGCCCGCTTCGGATCCACGACGTGGACCACAAAGAGCGGCCGCAGCAGCATGGTCCCGAAAAAGAGGATGACCGCCAGGCCGAGCGAGAGATAGACCAATTGCTGGATCGAATTCGCCGACGCATCGCGGAGCATGCGGTCCAGCACCTGCAGCACAAAGCCGGCATGCTGCGGATCGGGCGCGGTCACATCGATAATCGCCTGCTTGATCTCGTAACAGAGCGCCGCCATGAACAACAGCGCCTGATTGATGATCCAGAAAAACGCGGCGATCAGCGTCAGGATGGTGTATTGAACCTGGTAGACCAACGCATCAAACATGGTCGCTCATCCCCTTTCGGTGTCGGGCGGGGGGGTCTCGCCCCGAGGCGGGGGCGAAGCGCGGACAACACGGGCGGGCAACCGCGGCGAGTGACGGAGGCGGTGCCAGGCAAGCTGACCCAGCACCATCAGCCCGATCAGAATCGGCACCACGTAACATAGAGCCAGCGGACTCCACACCACGAGCGGCGTGGCTTGCGTCAAGGCGGAGCCACGCGGAGCGGATCCCCCGGCGACCTCACCGGACCCGGTCAGTCCAGCGAGC
This sequence comes from Chloroflexia bacterium, assembly GCA_038252265.1. GTDB lineage: Bacteria > Chloroflexota > Chloroflexia > QHBQ01 > JAICKM01 > JBBSAN01. Next base: position 3,670 of record JBBSAN010000375.1, on the reverse strand, counting down.
GGGGGCTGCGTGAGGGGAACCACCGCCGTCGCCTGGACATCCAAGGTAGGCACCCCGGCGATGGGCGGGGGGGTGGGCAGGGTTGTGATGGGCTGGGGGGGCGCCTCGGGTCGGCCGAGGTCGACCTCCGGCACCCAAACGCCCGCGCGCGCCTGGCCCACGAAGAGCGCTTGTTGGACCGCGGTGTCTCCAGGCGCGCCAACCGCCGCGCCGCCTTCCTCCTGCTCCGACCCGAGCGCCACCGGGATCGGAAACCCGTCGCCGGTGGCCGCCCGGCCATAGGGCGGGCGGGCCTGCTCCGCCACCGGCTGCAGGGGTACCCCCGCGACCGATCCGGCGAGTTGCACCCGCCACATGCCCGGCGCGAGATCGACAAAGGTGGCCTGCCCGGTTGGATCGGTCGTCCCACTGACCGACCGGACCGTCTCCCGGCGCGGGCCGCCGAGGTCCGCGGGTTGCGGCTGGAGCGTAATCGTCAGATCCGGCACGCCGGCCCCATCCGGGGTGCGCACCAGGACGTGCAGCGTCAGGCGCGGCGTCTGCGCCGCAACGGCGGGTCTAGCGAGCACGCCCCCGCTCAGGCTCGTCAACCAGACCACACCCACCAGGAGAATTGTCATCGTCGTTCGCATCCTCGACTCCTTCTGGCCTACGGGGCATCCGTCCGGCGCGCGCGGTTCGGCCCGAGGAAATTCAGGGGATCCACAAACTGACCGTTGCGGTCCACAAACATCAAATGCAGGTGGGGCCCCGAACTGCAGCCCGTCGATCCTTCCTGGGCGAGCGGTTGCCCGGGCTCGACATGACTGCCGACCGTAATCCCAAATTGCGCCTCGCTGCCGACCAGCGTGTGGCCATATTTGACGGTGTAGATGCCGCCGTCAGCCCGGATATAGATGGCCCAACCCAGGTTGTAATGGGGCGCTTCGGAGCGGGTCCAGGGGCAGGAGCCGGGCGGATAGTTGCTACAATCACAGGAGCGTGAATTCGGATTGCGGCTGTCTCCGACGAAGATCACGGTGCCATTCACGACGCTCCGCAGGAGGGTGCCGCGCTCCAGCCCAAAATCAATGCCGGAATGGAAATACGGGGCCCCGGGGGGGCACGGATACCCGCGCAGTTCGGGGAAGTCGGTACAGCCGAAGTTTTGGGTAATCCGGTTCACCGCCCCGGCCATCGGCCAGCCGGCAAACTGGCTGAAGGAGCCAACGGGCGTGGGGGGTTGGGCTTGGGGACCGACCGCCCCCCCGTCCCCCGCGCGCGCGGGGCCGCTCGTGTTGCCGTCGCAGTAGGGATCGTCGGTATCGAGGAACCAGGCAATGAGCGACTCGTTATCCAGCCCTTCGCGCCGGTCACCCGCCTGCGGCGTCAGCCCCGCCGTGACCCCCGGATCCAGGGAGAACCCGATCGCGGCGGGCGTGCCGACCGCCGTCAGGATCGGCACCCGGATGGTGCGGTGCTGCCCCGGGTCATAGTGGCCGTCGCTGTCCCGCCAGATCGGCAGGCCCGCCGCCCGGAAGGCGTCCGTGGTCTGCGTGCGCCAGGTCTGCTGCAACACCGAGCCGTCGGCCCGTTGAACCTCACGCACCAGCAACCGATCCGGCCAGGCCAGGTCCAGGGGCGCCGCCCCTTCATTGGTGCTGTCGAAGGTGAAGATCCACACCTGCAGCCCGGTCGTGAGCACGGCCCCGGCCTGCCGCCCCTGATAGGTCACCCGCAGACTCCCCCACCGCACATCCTGCCCGTGGTGGAAGATATTTTGGCTGACCTGGTGCCCTTGCGCGAGGATCTGCCGCCCATAGGGGGTCGCACTCGGCCAGGGCGTCGCGCTCGGCCAGGGCGCAGCACAGACCGGCGTCGGCAGGGGCGTGCCCGGATCGGGCGTCGGCCCACTATAGGGCACACAGGTGGTGGGTCGCGGCGGCGGGACAGGCCGCGGGGTCGCGGTGGGGCAGTTCCAGTACGCGTTGTACTGGGCCAGGTTGCCCGCCGTGTCGGCAAAGCCGCAGGCCAACACGACGAGGGTGGCGGCTAGCCCGACCCCCATCAATTGCAGGCGACGGACGAGCGGCCAGCGGGCTGGCCGGGACGATACGGGATGGGTATCCATCGGGAACCTCCTCTGGTTGCGGCACCGCTGCCCAGCGGCGGGGTCAGGGCAAAACATTGCCACCCGAAATCAAGGTACCCGGGGCCACGCCCGCGATGTACAGTTCGTCCACGCTGTTGGCCTCCGTCCAGAAAAACCACATCAATCCACCCGCGCCGGGCAGCGTCGTGCCGGCGAAATTTCCGGCCTGGGCACTAAAGGTCGTCTTGAACAGCCGCAACGGCTGGGTGCTGAAGGTGGCATACCCGGTCCAACGGGTCCCTGGCTCCCCGGGCCGCCCATAGGCATAGGCCGGGAAACTGTCCCCTTCCCCCCCGGCGCGGCGATCGGTGTACTGATAGAGCGTGATAATCCGCTGATGGGCGCTGTCCCAAAAAGGGGTCGGCAGATGAACCGTCCCCCGCGACACTTCGCCCGGGCCCGGCGTCGGGTTCTGGTAGCGGTTATAGTAGGCGATGGTGTCCTCATGCCAGACGTGGCCGTTGTCCGGCGTGTTCGGCCGCCAGGTCACCCCCCCATCCGGCGAGTAGGCAAAGCAGATCCGGCCGGTGGAGTAGATCGCCCACCAGGCATAGACCCAGGCGGTGCCGTCCGTCGTGGTGAAGCTCAGCGTGCGCAGCCGGCCGCCGAGGGAGGGCTGGTAGTCCGGCAGGTCATAGGGCTGCACCCCGCCATCAATCAGCAGGGTCGCCGGGGCCCAGGCCCCCGTCGGCCCGTCTTTGTAGGTGGTGCGCACCGCATCATCTTCGATCCAGGTGAGGATCGTCCGGATCACCCCACCCGGCAGGGTAACAAAGCTGAGATCGACGGCGTACTGCCGCGCCCCCCCACCCCGCACCGGCGGGATCTCTTGCCGCCACTGTCCATCCGGGAGTTGCTCGAAGTAATGGATCAGGCCCGGCCAGGGCAGCACAGCGTTCGGTTGGGTCACCCAGCCCACATGCACACCGCCGGCCGGGTCGACCATCACGCGCAAACTGGTGGGACGGTCCCCTTCTGCGCCGGGGAAGGCCCGGGGCGGGCTCCAGGTCTGACCCTCATCCGTAGAGACGCGGTAATCCATCGCCACCGGATCGGCCGGGTCGGGGCTGACCCGCTCGGGGTAGATCACATGGATCCGGCCATCCGACCCCACCGCGATCGCGCTGTCGGGGCCGATCCGGCCCATTTGATACACCCCCGGCAAGTTGACCGTCGTCGCGGGTTTCCAGGTCCCGGTCTGGGGATCGGTCGTCTTCACATAGATCCGGCCACTCGTTTCTTGCCCCGGCTCACTGTTGAACAGGCTGTAGATGAGCCAGGGACGCCCGGTACGGGGATCCAGGGCCACCGCACCCACGCGCGCGGTGCCCATCCCCGTGCCAATCTGGAGCGGGTCGGTGTTGCCGACGATCGCCCCGAGGGGCGGCTGCACCTCGCGCGGGGGCCACCACGCCACGGTTGGCGAGGGTTCGGGCGTCAGCGTGGCCTGACTGGGTGCGGCCGTGCAGGTAATGAGCGGCGGCGGCCACGCCGGGGGGTGAGTCGCCGGGGGAATCGGCGCGGGACAGGGCGGTTCGT
>JBBSAN010000374.1:0-6757 GCA_038252265.1 Chloroflexia bacterium | reverse complement strand
CCCCTGACCCCTGACCCCTGACCCCCAACATGGTATAATGCGGGCAGACTTGATGCGATCCACGGAGGGTGTATGAATCTGGGCTGGGTGCTGGGAGGGGCGTGGCGGCTGGTACGGCGGCGGCGCGTGCTGGGGCTGGGCATGGTCATCGCGCTGCTGGGGCTGGGCCTGGTGGTGATCGATGCCGGGCAGCAGCTCAGCAACCGGAATTATTTAACCGATCTGATCAACAGTGTGGGGACGGGCACGCCGACCAACCTGGGCTGGTATGTCCTGGCGGCGGGCGCGATCGCGTTGCTGGGCGGGCTGGCGGCGGAAGGCGGATTGATCGCGGGGGCCGGGCGGCGCGTGGCGGCGAACTTGCCCCCGCTCGCCCCGGCGCTGGCCCCCAAAGGGCCGGAGCGGCAGGGGCTGGCCCTGTGGCTGCGGCTGATCGCGGTGGCCTGGTGGGTCTGGTGGCCGGTCGTGCTGGTCGTGATCACGCTGCTGGGGGCGCTGGTCTACGTGGCGGGATCGAGCGCGTCGGGCGAGGCGCTGGGCGGCGCGCTGGTGCTCTGTTTCGGCTGCACGCTGATCGCGCTTCTGCTCGGTGGCTGGCTGCTGTGGCCGATCCAGCGGCTGGCGAACTGCGGGGTGGTGCTGGACGGCCTCCCGGCGCGGGCGGCGGCCCGACAGGCGCGGGGCTTGTTCCGGGCGCAACCGGGTGCGGTGCTGGGGCTGTGGGTCCTGCTGAGCGTGCTCAACGTGGTGCTGCTGGCCGTGTCGGCGGCGCTGGCCGGGGGCGGGGCGCTGCTGGTCTGGGGGGTGTTGCAGGGGACGAGCAGCCTGTCGGCCAACGCCAGCCTGGACATCGCCGGGGCGGTCGCGGTGGTGATCGGGCTGGTGCTGCTCCTGTGGGACGGCGCGCTGACGGCGTTCAACCTGAACGCCTGGGTGCTGGCCTACTGCCAACTGCGCAGCCGCCCGACCGCCGTCACCCCGCTCCCCGGCGGCCCCGATGCCGCAGGGCAGGTGCTGGGGCGGCTGCGCCTGCCGCCGGTAGACTCTTGAGTGCGGAGTGTGGAGTGCAGAGTGCGGAATACGCACAAAGTGCGGCCTTTGGAATTTGAGTCATATACCATACCGGGACGTGTCATCCAGCGGCCTAAGACGTATCCAATCAGAAGCGCAAGCAGTATGAGAGGGTAGAACGGTGGTTCGAATCCACCCACGTCCCACCACTTTTCTGTCGCCCCTACCGGGGCTTTAGGTTCGAGGTGATCCGCGCACCCACGGCTCGCGCCGTGGGCTAGCGTCTGTCGCCCCTCCGGGGCTGGGGGCGGAGCAGGCCTGTGAGGTTATCGTTTAATCCGCTTCCTAATCCGTTGACAGCGCGATGCGAAAAGGGGCCGAGCAACCCGCTCGACCCCTTTCCCGTGCTCAGTCCTCAGTCCTCAGCACTCAGCACTACGTCAGTGCTGGCCGCCGAGTTGTGCGAGTCGCTGCTCCCACTTCGACTTGAGGGTGTTGTAGGTGGATTCGCTGATCTTCCCGGCCACCAGTTGGGTGTCGAGGTTGTCGAGCAGGGCCTGAATTTCCGCCGGGCTGGTCGGGTTGGCCGAGGCCGGGGCCGCCTGTTGGGCAGGCGGGGCCTGCTGCTGCTGGCCGCCCTGGCCCGCCATCTGCGCGCCGCTTTGCATACTCTGGTTGAGCATCCCGGCGAACGCGCCGCCGAGGGCGAGGCCCGCGCCGAGGCCCGCGCCGGTTTCGAGGCCGGAGCCGCCCGCGCCGCCGCCACCCTGGCCCAGGTTGCCCATCGCCTGGGCGGCCTGATACTGCATGAAGCGGTTCATGTCGCCCAGCGCGCCCATGCTGCTGCGCTGATCGATCACCTTCTGCACCTCGTCGGGCGGGGTGATCGAGGTGATGAAGAACTGCTTGAGTTGCAGGCCGATGTTCTGGTAGTCGTCAATCAGGGCGGCGCGCACGCTGGCGGCCAGTTCCTGATACTGGCTGGGCAGATCGAGCAGGGTCTTCATCGTTTCGCCGAGCGAGTCGTTGAAGCGCGAGACGATGATCTGGCGCAGGTAGTCGCCCACCTGATCGGTGGTGTACGCGCCCTGCGTGCCGACGATCTTGTTGACGAACTGCTGGGGGTCGGCCACGGCCATGGAGTAGGTGCCGTTGGCCCGCAGGCGGACCATGCCCAGTTCCGAGTCGCGGAACGTCACCGGCTGGGGGGTGCCCCACTTCTGGTCAATGAAGTCCACCATGCTGACGAACACGACCTCGGCCCGGAACGGACTCTTGCCGCCAAAGGGGATGCTGATCAGGTTGGCGAGCAGGGGGATGTTCTGGGTGCTGAGGGTGTGGCGACCGGGGCCGAACACATCGAGCGCCTTGCCGTCGCGGAAGAAGACCGCGACCTGGCTTTCGCGCACAACCAATTGCGAGCCGAGGCGGAATTCGCCCGACCCGCCTTCCGGCACGCGGTGGACGATCTCCTGCCCGGTCGAGTCTAGAAATTCAATCACATCGAGAATAGCCATTCAAAGCCTCCTTAGGGGTGTGGGTTCGTGCCCCGGCCCGGTGCGGCAGCGGGGACGATGGACGGGTTACATCCGCTGCGTTTCACTACCGGTAGGCGGGGCGGCGGGGCCACTTTGCGCCTCTTCGGCGGGGCTACTGCTTGCACTGATGCGGCGTTTGAGCGAGGCCAGTTGATCATCCAGTTCGGCGTCATGCAGCGTGGCATCGGCACTGGCCCCGTCGTCGGCCAGTTCGGCGTTGGCGGTCGCCAGGGCCTCTTCGCCGCGAATGCGCCGCTCCATGCGCGCCAAGTCGTTGGTGTAATCGGTCGTGCTCCCCGTTTGCGTGGCGGTGGTGATCTGTTGCTGCGCCTGGGCGCGGTGGTGGCGGGCCAGGAGCGCGTCACGATTGTTCATCGCCTGGTCATACTTGCTTTGCAGCGCGTCCAGTTGGGTGCGCAGGCGGGTCACGAAGGCGCGCTGGCCCTCCAGTTGTTGCTGATAGGTGGTGACGTGCGCGGTGGCGTCGTTCATCCGGCCCAGCGCCTCGCGGGCCAGGGCGTCCTGGCTGTGGCGCACCGCCAGTTCGGTGCGGTCGTTCCAGGCGGTCACTTGCTGCTGGGCGTTCGCCAGGTCGTTCTCCAGTTCGGTTTCCTGGGCCATCATCGCGGCCACCTGCTCCCGCGCCTGGCGGATCTGGTCCTCCATGTCGCGCAGGATCTGGTTGAGCATCACTTCGGGATCTTCGGCCCGGTCCAGCAAATCATTGATATTCGCCCGCACCAGCGTGCTCATTCGGTCGAGCAAGCCCATCGTATTACTCCTTTGACGAGTGGTTATTGGTCAGTGATCGGTAGTCAGTGGTCAGTGGTCAGTGGTCAGTAATTCATGCTCAGGCAAGGGTCGTGGCCTTTCCCCTGCACTGCTACCACTGATCACGGACCACCGATCACTCATCTACTGGCCCGACCCGGAGCCGCTGCCGGACTGGCCGCCCAGGGTTGAATGGCTGCCGTCGTCGGCTTCGGGGCCGACGGCGGGGGCACCGGGGTCCTCATAGCTGGTGACGGCGTGGGGGTCGGCCCCGGCGCGGGCCGCAGGACTACCGGCGCTCTCACCGCCGCCGACGAAGGGGCGGTTGATCCCCAGATCACCGCCGCCCAGGCTGCCGCCCTCCGCGCCGCTGGGTACCGACGAGTCGGACGCTGTGTCGCCCATGGCGCGCATGGCCGAGGGCGTGGCGCTGGCCGGGTCCGTGCTGCTGCCGGGCAGCGGGCCAAGCCGCTGGGTCGCGCCGGGGTCGCCGGAGGGCGACATGGCGGAGCCGCCCAGGCCCGCCCCGGCACCGGGGTCCCCGGCGGGGCCAGGGGCGGTTGCGGTGCTGCCCATCGGCGGCGGTGCGCCCTGATCGGCGTCGAGGCGACCGGTGGGGGTGCCCTGCGCGTCCTGGGTGGTGCGGAAGCGCTCGAACTCCTGCGCCGGGAGGGGGGCACCGCTGGTCAGCACGTCGTTGCGGTGGCCCCACGTCTGCAACAGGTTGTCAATGGTTGTGCCCAGGCTGGTCATCGCCTCGCCAGTATCAGGGGGCGCTGCCGCCGTGCTGCCGGACGCGGGGGCGTCGGTGCCGGGGCGCATCGAGGCTTCGAGGGCATCGAGGTCGCTGCTGACCGAGTGGACGCCGTTCATCAGCCCCTGGTCGAAAGCATAGAGCTGGTCCAGTTCAACTTCGGTCACTTTGTTCGCGTCGAACAGGCCCGCGTAGCCATAGCTGGCCGTGTCGAGCTTGTCGATAAAGCGGTTGAGCATCCCTTCCAGCCGCTGCAATTCGCCCAGCGCGCTGCTGTGGGGGGTGTGCAGGGCACCGGTTTGCAGGCGCGTCAGGCGGGTGAGCTGGTCGCGGTACTGGCGGGCCAGGTAGCTGCGTAGCATTTTGTCGGCGTCCCGGCGGCGCTCCTTGTCGGCATAGCCGGTGTAGCCGGGGATCTTGTTCATCAGCCCGTGCAGAAAGTCGGTCGGCTTGTTGCGTTCGGCCTGTCCGCGGAAATCGGGTGTATCGCTCATGATGGGTCTCCTCGTCGAGTGGTAAAGGTAAATACTCGTGGGTTGTCATTGGTTGATCGGGCAAGAATGGTGCCGCGTCGGTTAGAAGGCTCCGCTGCTGCCCCCCCCGCCGCCGCCACCGCCACCGCCGCCGCCCCCGCTGAAGCCGCCCCCGCCGCCGCTCCCGCTGCTGCTGGGCGCGCTGGTCAGGGTAGACGTGGCGCTGTTGATCATTGTCGTCAGGCTGTTGTTGAGGCTTTCGATCGAGCCGGTGAGGCTGGTATTCAGGCCCTCGATGCCGCCCGCGCCCAGGCCCCCGGCGCCCTCGGAACCCAGTGGGCCGATGCCGCCGCCCAGACCACGGGAGCTAACGCCGCCCCCGCCGCCATAATACTGCGGGCCGTAACCCCAGCCATAGGGCACATACCAGCCACCCGACGCGACCGGCACGTTCTGGAACTGGCGGACCATGTCCTGCTGCACGTTGAGGGCGATGGCATAGGGCAGGTATTGATCGAAGCGCTTGGCCGCTTCTTCGACATTGGTGTACTGGCGGATGTTTTGCAGGTAGCGTCCGAAGGCCCGCCAGCGTTGGGCTTGCTCCGAGCCGAAGTCGGTCTTGCGGGGCATGACCCCGGCGAAGATCAGGCCGACGAAGCCGACGATACCGATGGCGAACGGCAGGGTGAAGATGAAGCCGCTGGTGAAGTCAGCGATGAAGCCGACGGCAAAGAAGGAGAGGAAAGCGAGGACGATCAGGACAATCGCCAGCCCCTGGTTCATGCTGCGCACGCTGGCCGGGCTGCGGTCGAAATACTTCTGGCCGACCAGCGCCTTGTACATATCGGTGTAGATCGCGGGAAGCTGGCGGTAGAAGCGGTTTTTCAGTTCCGACAGGCGGATGCTTTGCTGCCCGGCAAAGACGGCGCGGATCAGCCCGTCCTCGAACTGGTTCTCCACCTTGCCCTCGTTCAGGGTGTATTCGAAGTCGTTGTTCTGGAACATCCCGGCGATGCCGCCCTCTTTGATCTCGCGGATGGTGATGTGCCCCTTGCGGGCCAGGTCCACGATGGCGGCGATCACGTCGCGCACGTCGGCGGTTTCATCCACCAGCGTGCCGACCAGCCCGGCGGGCAGGTCGCTGGGCGGCTCGGTCAGGTAGTCGGCCACCAGCGGGACGATCTTGTCGCGCCCGCCGCGATACCAGCGGATGGCCCAGAAGAAGATGCCGCCGATCAGCACCAGGGCGCTGAACAGCAGGGTCGCCAGGCTGATCACCGCGCCCCAGGTGCGCTTGAATTCGGCCTGCTTTTCGGCAGCCGCGCGGTCGGCGTCGTCGGCGGCCTGCCACGCGGGCGGACCGGCGGTGATAATGCCGTGCGGCCACTGCACCCGTACTTCCAGTGTGTCGCCGCTGCTGATCGTGCGGTTCGAGTCGAAGGTGACGGTATTGTTCGCGCCCGCGCCCACCTCGACCATTTCCGCCGGGTAAGCTCCGGTCTTCACGTCGGACATATGCACTTCGGCGGGGAGGTGGACGGTCACGCGGGAGTTGTCAATGCGGGTGGTGCGCCCCAGCGGCAACGCCTGCCAGAAGAACTGGTCGCCGTCCGGATAGATGCGCAGGCCACCGACCACATGGTAGCGGATTTCATAGCGCTGGGTGGCCGGCGACTGGAGCGGGCTGTGGAACCAGTAGACCCGGAACTCGTTGTCCACGTTGAGCGTGGTGAAGGTATTGGCCGGGGGCAGCGAGCCGCTGTTGGGATCAAAACTCCCCTGGTACTCGGTGTAATTTACGGACTGGCTGTTCTTGATCTCGCTGACCTGGATGTTCTGGTAGTCTTCGACCCGGCTAAGGTCCCAGCCGCGGAACGCGCCGCGAAAGGTGCCACCGGTGTACTGGAAGTCTTCGGTTTCCACCACGTCGAACGACCCGTCTTTGTTGATGGTGGCGTCCACATCAATACGGGGATAATAGAAGGTTTTGACGTCATTGCTCTGGGCGCGGGCGGGCGTGCTCGGACTGAGCAGCAGCCCCAACGGGGCCACCGCCAGTGCTAACCACACCCAGATCAGACCGCGCCCTATGCGCCGCTGGATACGTGTCTGGTGCATTGGTCTTTGTGTCCACTCCTTACGAGACATAAGAAAGCAGAAATTAGAAATCAGCAGAGAGATTATGAAGACCTGATTTCTGATTTCTGATT
>JBBSAN010000373.1:0-6760 GCA_038252265.1 Chloroflexia bacterium | reverse complement strand
CGTGTTGCGTGATGCGTGATGCGTGTTGCGTGAGGCGTGATGCGTGATGCGTGAGGGTGATGCGTGATGGTGATGCGTGATGGTGATGCGTGATGTATAATGATCAAGAGTAGCTACGAATTACCAACCACTAACCACCAACCACTAACCACTCGTCACGAGCCACCAACCACCCGTCCCAATCCGCAATCCGCACTCTGCAATCCGCAATCGGAGGACCGCCATGCCCCAACCCATCGTGCAAATTGACGCTTTCACCGACCGGGCGTTTGCCGGGAACCCCGCTGCCGTCTGTATCCTGCCCGCGCCCGCCGATGCCGCCTGGATGCAGAACGTCGCCCGCGAGATGAATCTGTCCGAGACCGCCTTCCTTGACCGGCGCGAGAACGGCGACTATAATCTGCGCTGGTTCACCCCCGCCGCCGAAATCGACCTGTGCGGCCACGCCACCCTCGCCAGTGCCCACACCCTGTGGGAAGGCAAGCATCTGGCCCCCACCGCCCAGGCGCGGTTCCACACCCGCAGCGGCCTGCTCACCGCCGACCGGCGCGGCGATTGGATCGAACTAAACTTCCCCGCCCGCCCGGTCGAGCGGACGCCCCTCCCGGTGGACCTGGACCGCGTGCTGGGTGTGCCGATTCATTGGGTGGGCAAATACGCCGATCCCACCGACCTGGAATACCTGGTCGAAATCGAGTCGGAAGAGGCCGTCCGTGGCCTCGCCCCCGACTTCACCGCGCTGGCCGCCCTGCCGGTGCGCGGCTTGATCGTCACCGCCCGTGCCAGCACCGCCCCCTATGACTTCGTCTCGCGCTTCTTCATCCCCAGCATGGGCATCAACGAAGACCCCGTCACCGGCGCGGCGCACTGCCGCCTGACCCCCTACTGGAGCGACCGGCTCGGCAAAGCCGACCTCCTGGCCTACCAGGCATCGGCACGCGGCGGCGTCCTGCGCGTGCGGCTGGAAGGCGACCGCGTGATCATCGGCGGGCAGGCGGTCACCGTCCTGCGCGGCGAACTGGTCCCAGGCCCTTAGTCCCTTGCAGCGGTTCGCTAATTCGTTTATAATTTGTTTGATGCGTGAGTAGTAGTGAAAGAGTGACAACGCCGCATGAGCAGTCGCGGACCAAACCAGGACCAGCAAACTAACCGGCCAATGGCTGCTCCCGGCGAGGTGCCGGGGATGGTCATGCGTACGGTGCTCCTGGCGACGCACGAAACCAGTGGCCCCCAGTACCCCCATCTATTGCGGGCGGCGGGGCTGAGCCGCTTTATCGACGCGCTGCCGGCCATGAGCGGGGAGCCGGTGGCGACCAAAACCGAGTTGGAACGCCTGTACGCAGCGGTTTATGCGATGCTGGGAGAACCGATCACCCGGCTGTTCATGCGCAACTACGGGCAGCGGCTGGCCCCCCAGGTACTGGAGAATCCAGAGCTACAGGAGATCATCCGGCGAGTCACCGCGTTGCCGCCGGAGCAGCGCCTGGCCGCCTTCCTCCAGGACTATATCCCCTGGCAGAGGTGGGCGGTTATACGCGTGACCGAAGATCCGCAGACCTGGTATCTCGAACTGGAGCACTGCCCCTACTGCGCGGGCATCCACGGCGCGACCGCCCCCCTCTGCCAGGGTGCGACAGTCCTCTATGGGACGCTAGCAAAGGCCTCCGTGGGCCGGGTGGTGCAGGTCACCGAAGTCACCTGCGCTGCGGTGGGCGACCGGTGCTGCAAATTCGCCGTGACCAAATAACGTACGAGGGACGACAATGCCGATCGATGCCGAAGCGCCACGCAGCACAGCGCCAGCCAACCAGCCCGTGCCGAGTGGCATGATTACCGCCAACGTCATGCGAGTTTTTATCCGCGCCCTACAGAAGACGAGCGGGCGCAGCTTCGAGCCGTTATTGACGGCGGCGGGCCTGGCCCGCTTTGCCCATACACTTCCCCCGGAGGACTGGAGTCCGGCGGCTACCACCGAAGAACTGGTGCGCCTGAATCTCACCGTCTACTCCATGCTGGGCGAGCAATTGACCCGCCTGTTCCACCGTAATTGCGGCGAAGCCATTATCCCCGGGGTGCTGGCAAGCGCCTGGGGCGAACAGGCACGGACCGCCGTGGCCGGACTGCCACCGGACCAACGCCTGGCCTGGTTGGTCGGCGCGGCGGCGAAGATGGCCGAGCGCGGCTGGGGCCACCACACCGTCACCGAGGATGCCACCGCCTGGTATCTGACCGCCGAATTCTGCCCGACCTGTGTCGGCATCAAAGGGGTCAGCACCCCCATCTGCGCCCAGTCCCCGACGCTGTTCGCCGGACTCGCCAAAGAGGTGCTGGGGCGGCGCGTCCGCGTGGCCGAAGTCGAGTGCGTGGCCCTCGGCCACCCGCACTGCAAGTACGCCTTCTACAAATAATTCCTGCGTTTAGAATCTACAAAAGAGGCCGCTTCAGCCCGAAGTGGCCTCTTTCTGAAGTAGACACTTTAAGGCTACTCCCGCGCCGCGAAGACCCGGTAATCGAGGTCGGGGAACAGGTTGTCGCGGTCGGCATAGGCGGCGGCGCGGGCCACCGCAGCGGGGTTCAGCCCCTCGTCCAGCGCCACGCGCTCTGCCGCCAGGGCCAGGTCCTGGAACCGCGCCAGGTGGTCGGTGAAGCGCTCCTCGGCATAGCTGCTGGCCTGCCCCGTCGTCTGCAAGAACTCCCAATCGCTGGATTGCAGCAGCAGCAATTCCCGTCCGGCCTGGGCCAGCACCGCCGCCAGGTCGCCCGTCGCCGCCGGGTGCCGCGCCACCAGCCCTTCCATCCGCCGCTCAGCCGTATGGATCATCTTCCACATCCAGCGCGTATCCTCGTTCATCCATGTCGTGTGGGTGCCCGCCTCGCCCCATGAGCTTTCCGGCAGGTCGAGCACCGCCTCCGGGGGATGCGCCGCCACCCAATCGCCCGCCGTAGTCAGATCGACCACATCACTATGGGCCAGCAAGGTCAATACTTCGCCCAACCAGTCCACCCCCTCGAACCACCAGTGGCCGAACAGCTCGGTATCGAACGCCGCCACGATCAGGCCGGGCCGCCCCGCCCCATCGTAGAAAGCACGCGCCTCGGCCTCGACCAGCCCGGCGAAGTGCCGGGCGTGGGCCTGAACCCGCTCCTGCGCCGCCCAGGGGTCATAGATCGCCTTGGCCCCCAGGTCGGCCTGGTGGTCGGTGATCCGCCAGTACTGCACACCGTGGGGCGGGTCTTTGCGGTGGAATTCGCGGTAAGCCGGATCGCCCGGATAACCAACGGACCCCGACCAGACCTGCTCCCCTGTGCGGGCGTTGCGCCCCAGCACCGCCACCTCCGGCGTCCGCACCCAGTAGGGCAGGAACGTCGTCTGCTCGCTCGGCGGGGTGTAGCCCTGGATCGGCGGCACCAGCCGCGTGGGGATGGGGGCATAGCCCACCGCCCCGCCCAGCGCCTTGCCCACCGGATCGCCGCCCACAATGGCGTGCGTCTCGCTGAAAAAGAGCCGTTTGCCCTCCTCGGCCAAACACGACTCGATCCCCGGCTTGAGGTACGCTCCCCGCACCCCGTCGCGGGTCACATAGGGCGGGCGATAGGCGCATTCGGGCAGCCAGGCTGCCGTCGGGGCACGGCCAAAATGCCGCTCATACGTCGCCCGCCCCACCGCCAGTTGCGCGTGGATCGTCGAGTCGCGGCTGAACAGCGGCAAATAGCCGTGTGTCGCCGCCGAGGTCAGGATCTGGAGCACCCCCGCGTCCTGCAAGCGGCGGCACGCTCCCAGCAAATCGCCCCCCAGCCGGTCGTGGAGCAACACGCCCGCCTGCGTATAATAGTCGCTGTAGAAGTCGGCCAGCGCCACAAAATCGCGCTGCCCCGCCTGCGCGAACCGCGCCCGGTCCTCGCGCAAGGCCGCCTGCTCCTGGGCCAGGTAGGCATTGAAATGCCGCAACACCAGCGGGTCGCCCAACTGCTCGGCCAGCACCGGCGTGATCCCCAGCGTCGCCCGGATCGGCACCCCCCGCTCGGCCAGGTCGGTCAACAGGCTGATCAGCGGCACATACGTCTCGGCTATCGCTTCGTGCAGCACCTCTTCGCCATGCGGCCACTGCCCCGCCCGGCGATAAAACGGCAAATGACTATGCAGAACAAATGTAAAGGCGCCGATCTTCATCGGTCGGTGTCTCCTGTGGGGGTTGGGGTTAGGGGTTGGGGGTTGGTAGGTCGATAGATTCAGCAGGTTTCGTCTTCCACGGTGCCTGAATGATCGAGATAGCAGCAGTCGCAAGCTCACCGATGGTATGGTCATAGACTTCAGTTGGATCATCCTGCAACCGTTTCAAGTCAGGTACGGCACGCGCATCATCCAGATTGCCCAAAGCGTCAATGGCAGCAGCGCGCACCAGCGTGTCCTCATCTTGGAGGAGTCGCAGCAACGGCTCAAGCGCCTGCTGGTCTGCTAACGCGCCCAATGCATAAGCAGCATGGGCGCGTACGCCTCCATCGGGGTCGCTCAGCGCAGCCAGTAAAGGTGCCACGGCACGCGGATTGCCCAGGTTAATCAACGCGCTCGCCGCACTCATACGTACATCCGCATCTTCGTCCTGTAAGGCAATAATCACAGGTTCAACAGCCCTTCCGTCACGAAGAAAGCCGAGCCGCCCTACAGCTTCCCGTCGTACTTCAGGATCAGCCGCCGTCAGCAAGCCGATCAGGTACTCAACCGTTGTTTCGTCTTCGGAATGGCTATCGTCTCTCATTGCTCATCGCTCATCACTTATTACTATAGCGCGATCACAAACATCAAATCATTGACATTCGTCCCGGTTGGGCCGGGCATAACGGCATCACCTAGCGCCTGCCAGAAGGGATAGCTGTCGTTCGCCGCCAGCGCCGCCACCGGGTCCAGCCCCGCCGCATGGGCGCGGGCTACCGTCGTGCCATCGGCCACCGCCCCCGCTGCGTCGCCCAGGCCATCGCCGCCATCGGTCGCCAGCGTAGCAACGCCCACCCCCGGCCCCCAGCCGTCCAGCGCCAGCGCCGCCGCCAGGGCCACTTCCTGATTGCGCCCACCGCGCCCGGTGCCGCGCACCGTCACCGTCGTCTCGCCGCCCAGCACCAGGCAGGCCGGGCGTGGGAGGGGCGGCTGCGGCCCGGCTAGTTCTTTTGCCAGCCCTGCCGCCACCCGCCCCACCTCGCGGGCTTCCCCTTCGATGTAGGTGGAGAGCAACAGCGCGTGGACCCCCAGTTCCTGCGCCCGCGCCACCGCCGCCTGCGCCGCCACCCGGTTGTCGCCCACGATCACGTTGGTTACCTGATCAAATAACGGATCGCCCGGCTTCGGTGTTTCGGGGATCGCCCCCTGCCGCCCTGCGTCCAACCGCGCCCGCACCGGGATGGGCACTGCATCCAGCAGCCCGTAGCCCTGGAGAATCGCCCACGCCTGCCCGAACGTCGAGGGGTCGGGCACCGTCGGGCCGGAGGCGATCACGTCGAGCGGGCTGCCCACCACGTCGCTCAGAATCAGCGCCACCACCGGAGCCGGAGCCGCCAGGGCTGCCAACCCGCCGCCCTTCAGCCGCGCCAGGTGCTTGCGTACTGTATTCAGTTCGCCAATCGTCGCCCCCGCCCGCAAGAGCGCATCGGTTACCGCCCCTAAATCGGCCAGGGTGATCGGCGGCACCGGGTCGGCCAGCAGCGCCGACCCCCCGCCCGAAATCAGCGCCAGCACGAGGTCATTGGGCTGCCCCCCCGCCAGCGTCGCCACGATCTGATCGGTCCCGGCCACGCCCCGCGCATCGGGCAGCGGGTGCCCCGCCGGGAGCAGGCGGATCGTCTGCGGCGGGGGGCCGTCTAGCTCGTCCTTGACCAGCACCACCCCGCCCAGCCACGCCGGGGAATCGCCCAGCACCGCCTCTGCCGCTCCGGCCATCGCCGCCCCCGCCTTCCCTGCCCCGACCACCACGATCCGTCGCGTGGCCCGCAGGTCGAACGTCCGCCCCCCCACCTGCAATACCGCCCCGCCCGGCTCTCGCCCCAGCGCCCGGCGCACCGCCGCTCCCGCGTCCACCGCAGCCAGCGCCGCCTGGATCAATTCGTCAGCCAGGGAATGAACAGTCAGGGGTGGCATCATCGCAACATCTCTACTAACAGGCCCGATTATAAGCGACTACCCCATAGCAAGCACCGCGCCCCCGTTCTTCGATGCCAGGCACCAACCCCCAACCCCTAACCCCCGTCCCTCACCAACGACAAAGGCCACACCCCCCGAAGGAGATGTGGCCCGATAAGTCAATCGTGCACCCTTTATCGATACGTTCTTCCAGCTTACTCTAGCCAGTTAGCTCCAGCCAGGCTGCCCTACGGCACCCAGAATGGTCTATTTACCGGTGCTACCTTCCGGTCCTGGCGGGATTCATAGTATCCTGCCGCGTAAGACCCGACCTTCAACACCACTTCGCTAAAGCAGTCCTACAAAAGCGTACCTCAATCAGGAATTCGGCCCCGTTATAGCGGATTACGGGTGCAGGGCACCGCTAGCTCCCCGCTTAGCACGACCCTGTGATCATACTCGATCTCGCCCGGCGTGTCAAGGATAGGTGAAACACGGCTGTTGCAAAGTCCCCCGCAGTCATCCTGAGCGCAGCGAAGGATCTGGTTGGGGCCGCAATGTCGTCAGTGGATATCGGGAGCGTGCCACAGCCCCGCTGACCGCCAACAAGATCCTTCGCTGCGCTCAGGATGACAGGTCTGTATGCTGACT
>JBBSAN010000372.1:0-6762 GCA_038252265.1 Chloroflexia bacterium | reverse complement strand
CCCCGGTGCATCGGGATCCAGGGCGATCGGCTCGGCCTGGATCGGGCGTGCCCCCGGTACGCGCACGACTTCCTGCGGCCCGGCGAAATAGCGCGCGGCGGTCATCTCCGGGTGGGCCAGCGTGGCCGACAGCGCCACCTGTTGCACGGTGCCGGTGGCGGCGTCCCCCGTCCGGGCGGCATAGGCGCGCACCTGGCGCAGGCGGGCCAGCAGCACCCGCAACTGATCGCCCCGCGCCGTGCCCTCGAAAATGTGCAGCTCATCCAGCACGACGGCCCGCACCCCGGCCAACGCTTTGGCCTGCGTCGCCAGCAAGGAGTCGAGCGACTCCGGCGTGGTCAGCAGCAGATCGGCGGGCCGTTGTGGGTCGAAGGTGTTCAGATCGTGTGTCTTCTGGGCGTGGGTGACGCGGAGCGCGGCCAACGGCGCGGTCAGCCGGGCCTCGACATCGTTGATCAACGCGCGGGTCGGCAAGAGGTAGAGGATCGTCAGGCCGGGTGGGGGATGGCTAGCCGGACCCGGCGGGGACAGATGGCGCTCGATCAGGGGGGCGAGGGCGGCCTCGGTCTTGCCGCTGGCCGTCGGCGCGCAGACCAGCACGCTCGCACCCGCCAGGATCGGGGGGATCGCCGCCAGTTGGGTCGGCGTGAAGTTGCCATGCCGCCCGAAGAACGCGCCCCAGGTGCGCGGCAAGGCGGCTTTCAGCGCGTGAGCATCCAGCAAAACCGCACCGCCTCCTATTGTCAAGCCTCGGGTGGAGTCCCCGCCCGCCCGCGCCCTTCTTCGCCCACGATGTCAGCGACCTGGATGTTGCCCTCCAGGCCGCCGGGCAGCAGCAACGTCTCGCCGCGCTGTGCTGTTCGCATGGTCTGATAGGTGCCTGCGTTGGGGTCGCTATAGGCTTCCACCACCCCGTCCACCAGATTGACGATCCAGTATTCGGGAATACCGGCTTCGGCATAAAGCTGGAGCTTGTCGCCCCGGTCGAACTTGAGTGTGCTATCGGAGACTTCCACCAGCAGGAGCACATCTTCCGGGCCGGGCAGCTTGGTGGCGTAATAGTCATCCCGCCAACGCAGCAGGGTCATATCGGGTTGGGGGCGCGAATTGCTGTTGGGCAGACGGATCGGGTTGCCTTGCGGCCAAAAGATGGCCCGTCTCTTTAGCTGCTCACCTAGATATTGATGAAGTCTCGACACAGATGCCGCGTGGCCGGGGCCGGGTGGAGCCATGTCTACAATCTCCCCTGTGATCAATTCCAATCGCGCTTCCGGCTCGAAGACTCCGGCCTCGACCATCCGCTCGTATTCATCAAGCGTGACGGCGTGTCGTTGGATGGCGGGTCGCGCCTCTACTTGTAAGGCCATGTGAACCTCGCTTTCGCTACACCTTCAGCCCGCGCTGCAATTCGGCGGCCATCGTCGCCGGTGAGTAGTCTTTGTACAGGTAGAGCAAATCGGAGACCGTCACCGCCGTGCGGATCAGGGCGCGCAAGTTGATCCGGTGCTGGTTTAAGGCTCGCGACAGCAGCCCCGGTGCCCCGGCCACAATCTCCTCATACCGTTCGGGCGCGGGGGTGTAGTCGTAGGCCAGCGCGTGGTAGCGCAAGAGCGTGCCGAAGAACTCGCGGATGTCCTTTTCGATGAAGCGGTCGTCCAGGCGGACGATCTGCGTGGGGCCAAGCCAGCTCCCCACCGGCATCCGGTCGGCGCTTTCGGTCAGCGCGAAGAGGAAGAACAGGTGCGGCTCCGACGTATACGTGATCGTATAGGCGACGCGAGGATTTTCGGGAATGTCGCGGGCGTCAATCCGCCCGTTGTGCAGCCCCAGCGCGCTGACGATCATCGCCTTGAAGAACGAGTCGGCGCGTTCCCGCTGGGCGGCCCGCAACAGGGAGTAATGCTCCGATTCGTCAATCAGCACGGCCAGCCCGCTGTAGCCCAGGAGCGTGGCAAGGTGGCTGATGCCGGTGAGCAGGTAGGTATACTGGCGGGCGGTTTCGCCGCTGGCATAGAGCGTGGGCGGTTTTTTCAGGCAGGTCTTCATCTCGGCCTGGGGTTTGGCCTGCCCGCTCAACCACTGCACGATCTGCTCGAACGCGCTCTGGCTGGGGCATTCTTGCAAGGCCCGCAGGGCCGAGGCCAGCGGGCAGAGGCGCAGTTCGCGGGGACAATCTTCGACAAAGCGGTCGATCACCGCCGGGTGTTCCAGCGCCTTGTTCAGCAGCGGCAGCAGCCCGCGCGCTTCGCCATCGGGGTAGCGCAGCGACGTGACCAGCGCCTCGTAGACCTTGTGCGCTTTGCTCGGCGGCACTTCCACCAGGTCGAGGCTGGCCGTGGCGGCCAGGAAGTTCTCGCGCAGGGCGCGGCGCGCCGCTAGCTCGATAAAGTGGCTCTTGCCGAAGCCGTAATCCCCGATCACGGCCAGCACGTCGCCGCCTCGTTCACGGCTGCGGGCCAGCGCCCGGTCCAGCGTCACCTGCTCGGGCTCCAGGCCGATGGTCAGCGTCTCGGCATCCTGCACCGGCACCACGCCGACCCGCAGCGCCTCCAGCGTTTGCTGGGCGCGGAACTGGTCCACCTCCAGCACGGCGGTGCGTGCCGGGAGCGGGCGCGCCGGGGTGGCACCCGGCACGGCATCCCGCGATTCCGAGTCGAACTCGCGGGCCGGCAGGCGGAAGCGTCGTCCCGACTCGAACTGAACTTCCCACTCGAACCCGCCCATGAAGGTGCGGAGCAACGTGCCCGCGCCCAGGTGGGCATGATAGACTTGCTGTGTCTCCACCAAAAGTGCTCCTAATCGGGCATCCGATCTCATCTGGCAAAACAACGTTGGTACGCGATGCCGCCCATAACGTTGCTTACCACTCTAGCGCTGAACTGCTTTTCTTTGCAGCATCCACCTGCGGGGGAGTGTGGAGGGCATAGTCCCTGGCCCGCCACGCCATCGCTTCTATGACCGTGTCATAATTCCAGCGAGAAAACTCAAATACCGTCTTCTGGGCTTGCGCCCGTACCGCCCCAGCAAAATCGCAGAACAACACACGACGCCTCGTATAAAGCACCCGGCAGCGCGTATGCCCACACCCATACTCGCCACAACAGGAAGTGACCGTCAGAATGCGAAGCGCCGGGTTATACTCCTCGTCGTATATGGACAGCGTGGGAAGATCATCGTCAATGAGCCAGAACGGAATATCAATGAGCGGCGCGAGGGTGTCCCAGGAACCGATCAGTTCACTGATCGGCTGATCATCCACCAAGAGTTCAAAGGATAGCCTCCATCGGCTGGTTTCGCGGTAATCCAGTGTGTTCATATAATCAGGCTTGTTTTATTTAGCGGCAGCGCGTTGCCTTAATACGGGTTGTCTTGCTCGTCGGCCAGTTCGTTAAGTGCTTCGCTCTGCCCGCGGATCAAGGCAGTGGCGTAGTCCGGGGTGATCAGGGTTTCGCCTGTCTCTTTCTGGCGGAACCATACGGTGACCAGCGCCTTGACAAACAACCGGCGGTGACTGATCGCCAGGTAGGAGTTGCGCGCTGCGTCGGACAGGACAAGGATGTTGGCGGCCTGTATCTCGTGGTTCAGCGTGACGTTATAGGCCACCTCGAAGATCGCCAGCAGCCGGTAGCCGATCTCGTTCAGCAACTGCTCGTCGGGCAGATCCAGGTGTTCCAGGTTGATCTGGGGGCTGAACGGGTTCACGCGGGAGAAATAGTCCGCCGCCTGGACCCGCTGTTGCAAGGCCGGGTACTTGGGGACGACGGTGTGCAAGAAGTCGGGCGGCACGGCATACATGAAGAGCGCGCCGGGCAGGTCTTCGCGGCAGCGGTCGATCACTTCGCGCAGGTTGTCGGTTGCCGTCTTTTCGGCCTTGCCACCGATGCTCAACATGCGGTCGCCTTCGTCGAACAGCAGGGCCAACCCGGTGTAGCCCAGCGCGCGCACCGTCTGGCACAGTGAGCGCAGCATTTTGAAGGCATTGTTCTTGTTGATCTTCTCGGTCACCCCGATCATCCGCAGATCGCGCATGTCTTCGGGGGTCACTTCTTCACCATGTAGCCAGCGTTCCAGCGACTCCACCCGGCGCTCCTGGCCGCGCAAGAGCGCCTGGAAAAAGCCCTGCACCGCCTTGTGGAAGCTCAGGCTATCCACCGGGCTGGTCGCCAGGGTTTGCAGGAAGGCGCGCACTTCGGGGATCTCTTCGACCCCCTCATCGGCCAGATCCAGGCCGTGCGGGGCGACCAGGCGGCGCAGCGTGCCTTCGAGGAAGCGCGACAACCCCTGTTCGTCTTCGCTGGTGCTGCCCAGTTCGTGCCAGATCAGCGCCGAGGCGACGGCGGCATAGACCCGCCGCTGGTCGTCGTAGGGGCTTTCTTTGGGGCTGAGGTCCACCTTGCTGACGGCGAACTGGCGCTGCCAGGCCCGGTCGCGCACACAGTAGAGGAAGTGTGATTTGCCGCTGCCGTAGTCGCCCACCACCAGCTTGAACACCGCCCCGCCGTCGGCCAGGTAAGAGCCGAGGTAGTGGGTGTCAATGGCGTTGAGCAGCGAGTCGTTGCCGACGTTATAGTAGCTAACGCCTTTCGACACGGGTGTCCCCGATTGTCCCAGCGTGTCGATGATCTGGCGGGCGAGGCGTGGTTCAGGCAGCATTGGCGTTAGTCCTTCGTAAACTCGACATCGGCGATGTAGCGCCCATCGTAGGGCGAGTCGCCTTCCACGATCCACATGCTCTTGGCCGGATTGTCGGTCTGCGCTTTGACCGCGCTGTGCGCTTTGACCATGTGCCCGGCGACGGCCAGCCGCCGCCGATCGGCGTATTCGTAGAAGTCATAGATGAACTGGGCGCGCAGGTAGTCCACAAAAGTGCGCTTGCTCGGCTCCCCGGCGAAGGCGCGGCCCTGGCGCAATAGCACCAGATCCAGATAGCAGTCCACGATGTTGACCCGCGCACCCCGCACATCGCGCCTGCGCCGGGCGATCTGGTAGGCGTCGTGGAACTGGGCGATCCAGGCTTGCCCGTCCTGCGCCCGGCCCATGATCAATTTCGCCGCGCCCTGATAGGCTTTCAAGGCCGCCTCCACCGTGATCGGGGCACGCGGCACGACGATATCTTTGCCGTAGCGCAAGACGATGAAGCGCCGGGCGAAGTTTGCCTCCAACTCAAAGCGCCCGATCTCGAACTTCGGGGCGCGCCCGCCGATGGTGATCCCCTGGTCGGCCAGGGCGGCGCGGAGCTTCTGGCCGAACTCGTCCCCCAGCCCGCGTTGCGCCAGGTCCAGTTCGTCGGTCAATTCGGGAAGCAGGTCGAGCACATCCGGCTGCCGGGCGGCTTGCAACACGGCCAAGGCCCGGTCCAGGCGGACCACGTCTACCGGGTCGGTGCGCAGGGCCGCCGCCGCGTCTTTCAGCGCGCCGGTCAGCGTGCCCAACCCTTTGACCGTGCGTCGCAGGTCGGGTAGCAGGGGATCAATTGCGTCTTCTTTCAGGCGCACCTCGGCGAAGGCCTGCTGGGCACCCTCCACCGCGACTCCGGTGTTTTGCGCGTTGAGATCTCGCAGCACTTTTTGCGCCTTGCTGTGCGCGTCGGTCACAGCCTTGAACGCGGTTTGCAATGCCGCCGTGGTTCGCTGCTGTTGCCCATATTGGTCGCGTAGCGCATCGATCTGGCTAATTAATGTTTCGTTTGGCATAATCTCCGTCGCTCACTTTACTGTCAAAGAGGTAGCGCGCATATTGTACCATACAAGGGTTAAAAGAGCTAACCTTCCCATGCCCACACCCAGGGCTTATGCCTTTGGTCACAAGTTAAGGTTTTTACCTGCGTGTCAAGCGGCTGGAGGACGATTTTACTCCCCAATTGCGACCCCGTTCGATGCACAAGCGGCGAATCAGGGCGGTCAGCAGATGAGTGGTCCGGCACGATCGGGGTGATTCCGGCGCGGGATCCCCGCTCAGACCTCTGCCTGCCCGCCAAAAACTCGTTCTTGCTCCACTTGACAAACGATCGAAAACCTTAACTTGTGACCAAAGCTTTAAGGGCTATTATTTTATTCTTTAAGTGGGGGAACTGAGTCAGCATAGCTAGCTTCGGCTCCTCAGTTGCCATTATAAGCGTGCGTCCTTGGCTTGTTAAGCAGTGTAGTTCGACAATGTCACATTAGGCGGAAGCCAGATATGGCTAGCGTAAGCTATAATTAACCGAACAAGGTATGAATTGGATCAGGGCTGGGCGCGGTTCGCAAGCGTGCGCCCGATATATCTTGCGCCCAGCACCGACCGCCAAACCGCCCAATCTGTGCGTACCTGGGCCACTTTCTAATGTGACATTGTCGAAGTAGATAGCCTGACTGACAATAGTCTTCAAGATCCGCTACGCTTATGCCAGTACGTTGCGCGACAGCAGCAATTGTTAAATCTACCAAGGGATCATTCGCCAAGGGATCATTCGCCATATAAGCCCTCTATTGCTTCTACGTTGGTGACTCTAACACTACATTTGCACTTTTTACAATTCGTGCCTGGCCGTTCGCGGAGCCTATCCACATCTTGCGACAGATTGCCGCATTGGCCCTAAATGTGGCCTCCGTATGACGTTTAATCAAAAAGTGCAAATGTAGTGTCTAATTATCGTGCTGTGATTATATCACATCACGTTATGTTAGTCGCTTAAGAGAGTAGCAGGGGGTGCGCCTCAGAGTTTTGCATTTGCGATACTCGCGTGCCTGTTCCAAAAAGCGATATGGCGATACCCAGGCGTGG
>JBBSAN010000371.1:0-6764 GCA_038252265.1 Chloroflexia bacterium | reverse complement strand
CGACGCTGACGCTCGATCTACACTGGGCAGGAACCCCCCGCATCCCCTATCTGGATTACAACGTGAACGGCTTCGGGAGCGCGGCGTGGACGGTACGTCAGCCGGTGCGCGCCCTCGTCACCGCCGACGCAGGCTATCTGCTACGGGACGGAGACTGGTATCCCTGGCCCTGGACCGCCCAGCCGCGCCAGGCTCCCCGCTCCCGGGTCACGCTGCACACGAGCGCGCCGCAGACACTGGCAACCACGCCGCTCCAGGCCGGCACCGCCACCTGGGAGGGACCACTGCCGCCCGCGTTGCTGGTCATGCCCCCGGTCTATGCCGAGCACGTCGCCGGGGCAACCATTTACGCCGGACGCCTGTCCGCCCCGGCGAGCCTGACCGAACTGCGGGCCTATGCGACAGAGGCGACCACGCTGTGGACCGATCTGGCGGCAGGCCCACCACCGACCCGGATCGTGGCGCTGCCGTATCTACCTGAAAATCTGTGGATCGGGGATCTGCTGCTGGTCACGGAAGCCCGCTTCGCCATTACGCCGGGAGCGGAAGAGCAGCAGGCGCTATTTGGCCTGACCCGCAGTTGGCTGGGGCACTATCTCCCGCCCGCCCCACAAACCCTGGTCCGCGTCGGGCTGGCGCCAGCGCCCCAGGCGGCCAGCGAAGAGCTGGTGCGCCCCACGCCGGGAACGGTCAGCCTGGACCCGCAGGGCCGGTGGGTTGAAACCCTGGATACCGACCGGGCACCTCCGAGCACCTCCGCCGAGTTCGCGGTGGCCGCCTGGCTGGTGCTGGAGTTGGAGACCCCGGCGGCTCGCGCGACCGACCTGGATCATTATCACCATCCAACGTATGAGGCGCAATATGCTCCCGTCGTGCTGGCTCTGCACACCTGGAGTGACACGGTAGGCCCCGCCCGCGCCGTGCACCTCGTCGGCGAGGCCGTGCGGGGTGGGGTGGCGCTCGACGCCGCTCAGCTCTTTCCCGACCTGGCACAGCGGAGCGGGGTGCCGCTGCCCCAGCCGATCCCCGCCACGCCGCAACCCTAGAAAGGACACGCGGACCCATGATGCAGATTCAAATCACTGCCTTGAGTAAGGTCTACCAGGGGCGCATCACGGCCCTACAGGACATCAACCTGACCATCGGACCGGGGATGTTTGGGCTGCTGGGGCCGAATGGCGCGGGCAAGACAACGTTGCTCCGCATTCTGGCGACGTTGATCACCCCGACGGCGGGACGGGCCGTAGTCGGCGGGTTTGATGTGACCGACCGGCGGCAGAAGTGGGCGGTGAAGCGGTTGCTCGGCTACCTGCCCCAGGAGTTGAGCCTGTACCCCAGCCTGACGGTGCGGGAGTTCCTGGACTATATCGCGACGCTGAAGGAATGGCACGACGGGCGGGCGCGGGCCACCGAGGTGGCGCGGGTCCTGGCGCTGGCCGGGTTGGACCGGGTGCCCCAGCAGCGCATCCGCACGCTCTCCGGGGGGATGAAGCGACGGGTGGGCATCGCTCAGGCGCTGCTGGGCGACCCGCGCCTGATCATTGTGGACGAGCCGACCGTGGGTCTCGACCCGGAAGAGCGGGTGCGCTTGCGAATGCTCTTGACCCGGCTGGCCCAGGACCGGGTGGTGATCCTCTCCACCCATATTGTCGAGGACATCGCCACGACCTGCCGGGAGCTGGCGGTGCTCGCGGAGGGGCAGGTCCGCTTTCAGGGGCGCCCAGCGGCGCTGATCGCGGCAGCGCAGGGGCAGGTCTGGGAGGTGCAACTGCCCGAGGGTACGCAGCCCTCCACCGATTGGCGCGTGGCCAGCAGCGTGCCCTCCGGTACGGGGACGTGCCTACGGGTCGTCGGGGCCGCGCCGCACCCGACGGCCCAACCGGGAGTGCCGACGCTGGAAGAAGCCTACCTGGCGCTGATGGGTACGTCGGCTCCAGCCGCCCCCGTTACGGCCTAAGACGTGGGCCGGACCGCCTACCGTTGAGCTGATCATCGCATAAGTTGTATGCTGTATTGGAGGGGGCACCCCACTGAACTGCAGGGGCTGAGCAGCCCGGCAACAGGGCGCGTTCGGGAGGGAACAGACGACGTTCCTAGTGATCCAACGGCGGGATAGACGCCGCTGGAACGGATGCTACCCGGAGGCAGCATCCCGCGTGTTCCGCCAACATCGGGCCACGCAGCCGTATGCACCATAGACCGATAGAGGGGTCTGCCGTTGGTTGAACAGAACCGTGGTGGGAAACGCGCCCGCCAGTGCCGCGTCAAGAATGAGGGGTTGGTCGGAGCGACGAAAAGCAAACCAGAGGGGACCGAAACGCGCGGACAAAGGTTGGCGAAGGGGTCGACGCGTAAAAGGCGCGGGGGCCAGGATACAGTAAAGCACAACGAGCCCGCTAGTCAGCACCCGTTCCGTCCGCCTGTATCGCCAATTTTCATTCTTCAGCGAGGGCGCGCTTCCAGGCCGCTAACTTCGTCTCCAAGGCCTCAATCTGGGCGCGGAGGGTCGCCCGCTCGTCGGGGGGCACACTCGTGGGGGGGGTGCGTTCGAGCGCCGTCGCAAACTGCTGCCAGGGACGCCATCGGAAGGCAGGCGCCGGGCTGGTCGGGTCCAGGGAAGATCGTTCCGTGCCTATTCTACTATCCCCGTTCCGTAGTGGTACATCATGTACCACCCTACTATCCTCTTCTCGCAGTGGTACATCATGTACCGCCTCGGCGCTCCCACCAAGCGGTTGCACCTGTTCACCCAGACGATTACGATCGGCCACTGCGGCAAAGGCGGCCTCCTGCGTAATGGCCCCCGCCCGCAGATGAGCAAGCAGGTCAGGATGGCGCAATAGCGACACCAGACGATTCACATAATTCGGGGCCTTGCCCAGGTGGCGGGCTAGCTCACGCCCGGAGAAGCTGGTCAGTTCCATCAGGTGCTGATAGAACCGTGCGCGGTCCTCCACATCCAGATCCTCGCGCTGGTCATTCTCGGCGGCCGTCGCCAGGGCTGCCGCAATATCATCGAGCTCGCGGATCAGCGCGGGAATCGCATCGAGATCTGCCAGGCGCGCGGCCCGGGTCCGCCGCTCACCCGCGACGAGTTGATAGCGCCCATCACTGCCGGGGCGGACGAGGATCGGCTCCAACACCCCGCGTTCACGGATACTGGCGGCCAGCTCCGCCAGGCCCGCTTCATTAAACACCTGCCGCGCCTGGAGCGGGTTGGGGTCAATTAAATCAAGAGGAAGCAATCGGGCACCCTGGAGAGCCGTTCCAGGGCCACTCGGGGCCACCACATCCCGGCGGGTGATAGTGGGGGGCGGGGGTTTAGGCACGCGCAATCACCTCCTCGGCCAGGGCTTGATAGGCCTGCGTGGTCGGATCCTGGGCGGCATAAATGCGCAAGGGGGCCTGCCAGCGGCCATCTTCGGCGGCCACGGCGCGGCGCGGAATGACGGCGGTGAAGAGCTGGTCGGGATAAGCGTCACGCAAGGTGGCCTCCACCTGCCGGGCCATCACCGTACGCTCCATCATCGTCACCACCAGGCCAAAGAGGGCCACCGGCGGATCCCGGTACGTGTTGACCTCGTCCAGGGTGTCCAGGATCTTGCCCACCTGGCGCAACGCTTTATCCTGGGCCTGCACCGGGACCAGCACGCCATCGGCGGCGTAGAGGGCGTTGACGGTGAGCAGGGACAGGTTGGGGGGACAATCGAGCAGGATGTAGTCATAGTCCCGCTGGAGACTACGCAGGGCGCGGCTCAAGCGGCGTTCGCGCTCCATGGCCTGGCTGAGCGCCATTTCGACCCCGGCCATGCTGTCCAGGTCGCTGGCGATGACATGCAGTGGAGGCGTCGCATCCCACCGGCAGATCTGCACCGCCGGTGGACCCGGATCGGTCGTCAAGGCCGCCGCGAGGGTGCGGGGCTGCGAATCCAGGCCCAGGCGCTCGGAGAGATCGGCCTGTGGATCGAGATCCACCAGGAGCACCCGGTGGCCTTTGACGGCCAGTTGATCGGCCAGGTTAAAGGCGGTGGTGGTCTTCCCGACGCCGCCGGCATGATGGGTGATCGCCAGGGTATAGGCCATTGCAGGTCTCCTTCACGGGGCGGCCACTCCGGGCGCGCTCCCTCATTCTAATCCAAGAATCCCGGATTGTCAACTCAGGAACCGGGATACTTGACAGCGTTATCCCGCTTCTGCTAAGATGACACGTATGAAACCCCTGGATCGCACCCGGATCGAGCTGTATCTGGAGCCGGAGATCGCCGAGATCCTGACAACGCTCGCTGGCGGCCCGCGCAAGCGCAGCCAGTATGTCGCAGCGCTCGTCCGCGACGCCGCCCAACAACGCACCTTGACCGCCCGGGTAGAGGCCCTGGCGATCGAGGTCGAACGGCTGCGGGCCGAAGTCGCCGCACAGGAGGCTACGAATGGACGCTGAGTTCCCGCTACTGCCGACCGAGGAACCGGCAGCGCCCAGTCCGTTCGATTCGATTCGTCATCTGACCGACGAGGGCCATGAATACTGGTCGGCCCGGGAGCTGGCCCTGGTGCTCGGGTATCGACGGTGGGCCGAGTTCCGTAAGGCGATCTTCAAGGCCCAGGTCGCGTGTGCGTCCAGCGGCCAGGCCGTGGCGGATCATTTTCGGGTCGCCACCCAGGTCGTCCCGGTGCGCGCGGGCGGCCAACGGGCGGTCGAAGACTACCACCTGTCGCGCTATGCCTGCTACCTCCTGGTCCAGAACGCGGATCCCGCCAAGCCCATCGTGGCGCTGGGCCAGACCTATTTTGCCGTGCAAACCCGCCGCCAGGAACTGGCCGATGCGCTGGAGCACGACGCGCTGGCCGGTATGGCTGAAGATCAGCGGCGGTTGTTTGTCCGCCGCCAGCTGACTGAACACAACACCCAGCTTGCCACTGCCGCGCGAGGGGCTGGAGTGTTGACCCCCGACGATTTTGCCACCTTTCAGGACCACGGCTACAGGGGGCTGTATGGCGGGGAACAAGCCGGCGACATTCACCGCCGCAAGGGCCTCAGCCCGCAACAGCGCATTCTGGATTATATGGGATCCGACGAGCTGGCGGCGAATCTCTTTCGCGCCAGCGTCACCCGCCAGCGCCTCGAACGGGAGCAGATTCAGGGCCAGACGGCGGCCAACGCCACGCACTATGAGGTGGGCCAGGCGGTGCGAGGGTTCTTGACTGAGCAGGGGGCCACCATGCCGGAAGACCTACCGACCCCGGCCACCGGCATCCCCCAATTGGAGCAGCAGGAACGCCGTCGGCTGCAACAGGAGCAGGCCCGCCAAACGCAACTGGAAGCCGGGCAGCAGACGCTATTCGAAGAGTAGCAAAGTAGGCAGCAACAATTCAAGTTCAGGCGCGTCTTGCGCTGTGTGGGCGGCATGGGTGCGCTCCTTTTCGTTTTGCTGATCCTCGCCTTTGGGGAATCAATGGCTATGGGATACTCACCGGCCCGCCTTTTATTTTGGATGCCTATTCTTTGGGGCTAATTATCGGGTCGGCCAATTATAGCCGTTCACCCCCTTTTATCGTGATCAATCGCATCAGCAACCCACCCTGCCCAACATTCGCCCTGACCTCATTAGATTTTCGACAGCTCGTTAGTAGCTTCTGGCACTGTTGATTACAACGGAGGTGGATCCTGAGCACCGCGCGCGGCTGTTATTTCACGACGAATACGACACACAACATCCCCGCTAGCAGCATGGCAGGAATGTTCATGCATGATGATCAATAGTATAATAGGACTTAGTTTAGGAGATTTACACAGGCACAAATGAAACGACACGCCCAACGCAGTTACGCGGGAGGCTAACGCCCGTAAACGTCCAGCTGCATAACAGAGGGCGGGCGGACCGTCTGTACCTTGCCAAGCATCTCTAGCATACCCAATCGGGTCGGCCAGCCAATGGACCCTCTAGATGTGTGGGCCGATCAATCCGACCCGACCACCCTGTTCCCCGCAACCCGACCGTCCCGCCCGCCGGCGCGGCGGCCTACTTCAATACGCAAAGGAGCACACCGATGACGACGCAGCACCCGCAAGCCGAAGCGCTGGTCAACCACAACGCCTCGGATGTCCATCAGAGCTTGGACGGGCAGGTCGAACCGTGGGAGAACACGGTCGAGCGGCTGAAGAAAGGCGGCCCCACCTGGCTGGCGACCGTGAATCCGGATGGCACCCCGCACCTCGTCCCCGTCGGCGCGGGGTGGGTCAGCGAGACGATCTATTTCACCAGCGGCCAGGGCACGCGCAAGCGCGCCAATCTGGCGCAGAACAGCCACTGCGCCCTGTCTTTCAGCGCCGAGGGCTTCGACATCGTGGTTGAGGGCCAGGCCCGCATCACCCGCGACGCGGCCACAGTGCAGCGCGTGGCCGAGGCCTTCAATCCCGGCTGGCCCGCCCGGGCGCAGGAGGGGGCCCTGGTCGCCCCCTTCTACGCCCCGACCAGCGGCCCTGGGCCCTATGATGTGTACGAGGTCGAGCTCACCCGCGTCTTCGCCTTCGGTACGAGCGAACAGACCAACCGCAGCACCCGCTACACGTTCTAGCGGGCACCGGGAGCCAAGCGGCGAGCGCCCGGCCCGGGGCGAGCCAACCGGGGCCGCGCCGCCCGGCTTGCCCCCCCCCCCCCCCGCCCCCCCCCGCTTGGCTCCCGGTGCCCGCTAGAACGTGTAGCGGGTGCTGCGGTTGGTCTGTTCGCTCGTACCGAAGGCGAAGACGCGGGTGAGCTCGACCTCGT
>JBBSAN010000370.1:0-6765 GCA_038252265.1 Chloroflexia bacterium | reverse complement strand
GCGGCGCACGCGGCGCACGCGGCGATCCTGGTCGCCGTACCGGGGGTGCGGGTCATCTACGAGCAAGCGGTGAACCTGTTGCCCGGCCTGCGCGAGCATTTCGGCTACCGCGACGGCGTGAGCCAACCGGCCATCGAAGGCAGCGGCCTGCCGGTGCTGCCCGGCCAGGAGCCGGTGGTGCGCGCTGGCGAGTTTATCCTGGGCTACACCGACCAGAGCGGTGGACTGCCGCCCACGCCGCAGCCGCCCCGCCTGGGACGCAACGGCACCTACATGGTCTGGCGCAAACTGCATGAGGATGTGGCCGGGTTCCGCGCCTTCCTGCGCAAGAACGCGGCCACGCCCCCGACCAGGAACGGCTGGCGGCCAAACTGATGGGGCGCTGGCGCAGCAGTGCCCCGCTCTCGCTCAGCCCCGACCACGACGACCCGGCGCTGGGCGCGGACCCGCGGTGCCATAACCATTTCCGCTACCTGGCCGACGATGCCAAAGGGCTGACCTGCCCGCTGGGCGCACACGTCCGCCGGGCCTATGCGCGGGATGCACTGAACGGGCCGATCACCGATGTGCAGCGCCACCGGGTTTTGCGCCGGGGGATACCTTATGGCCCGCCGCTGCCGGAGGGCGCGCCCGACGACGGGGCCGACCGGGGCCTGATCTTCGTCGCCTTCGGCACCAGCATCACCCGCCAGTTCGAGTTTGTCCAATCGGTCTGGATCAACAACAGCGACTTCATCGGCCCCAGCGGCGACCGGGACCCGATTGTCGGAGCGAACGATGGCACGACTAATGTCATTATCCCCCAGAAGCCGCTGCGCCGTCGCATCCTCGGCATCCCTCGCTTTGTCACCACGCGCGGCAGGGCCTACCTCTTCCTGCCCGGTGTTCAGGCCTTGAACACGCTAGCCGCCGGGGGCTAGGCACCGGGTCATCTCCTACGCGCCGCATGATCGCCGGGTCTGGGTGATATCGCCCAGGCCCAGACACAAGACGCCCACTTTCCATCCCACCAACAGGAGCGTATATCATCATGGTTGAACTAAGTGAGAAGATGCACCAATTTGTGGCCGAAGTCTTTCCGGCCCTCGTTGGCACGCGCCGCCGCGACGGTACCGTGCAGATCAACCCGATCTGGTTCGAGTACCGCGACGGCTATTTCTGGCTGAATAGCTGGCGCACCTCCGACTGGCTCCGGCACATCGAGCGGGACGGTGATGTCACCCTGGCGCTGCTCGACCCGCACAACATAGGCCGCTTTGCCCAGGTGCAGGGGCGGCTGGTGGCCGCGACCGACGAAGGGGGAGCCGAACACATCGACCAGCTTTCGCTGCGCTATACCGGCCAGCCCTACCAGCGCCGCGTGCCGGGCCAGCAGCGGGTGAAGATCCAAATCGAGCCAGTACGGATCACCGGGTCAATGGCCTAGCCACCGCCGCCCACGAGGGGGGCAGAACCCGCGTCATAAGTTCCCAACATATGGGCGTGAACTGAAAAGGTTGTCATCCGGAGCGCAGCGAAGGATCTTGTCGGGGCGCCCTAAACGGTAAGGCAATCGCCGCGATCTACCCGAACGATCTGGCAGCCCCAACAAGATCCTTCGCTGCGCTCAGGATGACAGCCTCTTAAGCTCGCGCCTATGGAGTCACACCCCCAGGCATTGACGGATTTAACGTGCCCGCAGCCGGATACGCAGGCCGTCGGTGGGAGCGGGGGGCGCTTCGTGCCACTGGAAGGCCAGGTTTTGCTGCGGCAGTTCCCAGGTGTAGCCGCGCAGCAGGAGCAGCGTGAAGGCGGTGAGGAAGGTGGTTGTGTAGTCCAGCCCGGCGCAGCGATGGGTCGTTTCGGCGGCCCCGGCCCCCTGCGGCGAGAAGGCGTAGGGGTGCCGTTTTTGCTCGGCGCGCTGCGGGGAGAAGCGATCCGGGTCGAAGCGGGCGGCGTTGGTGTACGTGGCGGCATCCAGGTTGGTCGAGCGGAGGGCGACCCCCACCCGCCAGCCTTGCGGGATAAGCTGCCCGTTGTACTGGAAGGGCCGTCGCGCCTCGCCAAAGACCGCCGGGAGGATCGGCGTCACCCGCTTCACTTCCATCACCACCTGGCTTAGATAGGGCAGCCGGGCGAACTGATCCACGGTCAGCGGGCCGCCCGGTGCCCCCTGCGCGATCGCGGCCTGCACCTTCGCCCGCACACTGGGGTTGCGGGTCAGCAGCAGGATCGTGCCCACCAGCACCCCGTGGACGATAAAACCTGCGACCACGATATGGTGCAACTCCAGCCGCGCTTGCTCATCGGTGAACGCTGCGCCGTCCGGCCCCTGCGCGGCGAGCATCCGCGAGAGGCCATCATTGGTGGGGTGCTGGCGGTGTTCGTGCATGATCTCGCCCAGGATGGTGAGGATGGCCGACAGCGCATGGAGCGCCCGCCCATAGCGCATCCACGGCACCGACACCGGCAGGCTGGTCATGCCGTCGAGCAGTACGGTATAAAGCTGCCGCAGGCGGTCCAGGCGCGGCCCCGGTGCCAGCCCAGCGATGTTGGCACAGAGCACCTCAATCGCCAGCCCGCGTAACTCGTCCAGCCCCCGCACCTCGCCCCGTTCGGCCCAACCGTGCAGCGTCGCCGCGATCATCTGCTGCATGGTCGGCAGGTAGGAGGCCAGGGCGTCGTCGGTGAATGCCTGGAGCAGGCGTGCTTTGCGCTTGTGGTGCTCTGCGCCGTCCAGCGAGTTGAGGTTCTGCCCGCCGAACAGCCGTTGCACGCTGGCGATGCGCCCGCGCTCGCGCGTCACATTCGCCAGGTCGAGAAACGGCACCCAGGCCTGCGGGTCTTCCATAAAGACGGTCGGGCGACCCAGCACACTCGCCCAGAACACGGGGCCATAGCGCGCCTGCCGCTGGGCGATGAAGGCAAACGTGTTGCGCATCATGGTGACCGTGTCCCCGATCAGGGGGGGACCGGACGTGCCGGGGGGCAACGCAGCGGGCTGTCCATCAGGGGGCATCGGCTTACTTATGGGCATCTATCAGCGCCGTCCGCGCTGCTCCTGGTGAGTAGAGAAGGTCGGGTATGGGAATACGTCCTGCCAAGCGGTGCGATCAAACCAGTCTGCTGCCGAGTATACTACGAACGCCGGGGCCTGCAACATTCAGGGTGCGGGACCCGTCGAGGGCGGAGTTGCCGTAGGTGGCAGCGGGGTCGCACTCGCCGGGGCAGGTGTGGGAGCCACGGTCCCCGGCGGGGGGGTGGGCACCGGCGGGGTCGCACTGGGGAGGGCGGTGGGTGGCACCACCGGGGTGTCTGTCGCCGCAGGGGGAGCGGGGGTCGCACTGGGCGGCACGGCGGTGGCGCTCGGTGGCAGCGGGGTCGCGCTGGGCAGCGGGGTGACGCTCGGCGGCACCGGGGTCGCACTGGGCGGCACGACGGTGGCGCTCGGCGGCTCGGCGGTTGCACTCGGCGGCACCGGGATCGGGGTCGGGCTGGGCAGCACCGGCACGGCAGTGACACTGGGCGGCGCGGGGATCGGGGTCGCAACCGGCAGTACGGGCGTGGCAGCGGGCGGCAGCGGAGTCGAAGTGGGCGGCATCACGGTCCCCGTCGGGAGTGGGGTGGCACTCGGCGGGAGCGGCACCACCGTGACGCGCGGCGGGTTGGGAGTGGCACTGGGCGGCGTCACCCGTGGCGGCGTAAGGGTCGCGGTGATGGGGATCATCACCAGTGGAGTCGGGGTGGGTGGCAGCGGAGTCGAAGTGGGCGGCAGCACGGTCCCCGTCGGGAGTGGGGTCACCGTCGCCAGGCCAGGGAATGGCGTCGGACTGAGGATCAGCGGCGTGACCGTCGCCAGGCCCGGCAGCGGGGTGGTGCTTGGCGTGGCGGTGAGCACCGGCGGGGTCGCCGTGACCGTTGGAGAAGCGGGGGTCACGGTGGTCGTCGCCGGGACCACCGCCAGAAAGGGCGTAGCGGTCGGCAGCGGGGTGACGGTGGGTGACACCGCAGGGGCCGGCCCCACCACCGGTTCGCGCCAGGGCAGAAGTACGACGAATCCGGCCAGCAGCAGAAGCAGCACTACCCCACCCAGGATCCAGGGTAATGGCGTGCGGATCCAGGCCGCTCCGCCTGCCGGGGGGCCGGATACGAGCGTTGGGATCGCATAGCTGCGGGTAGGTGCCTCCGGGGGCAGGGCACCGCCGGGTGGGGTGTAGCGCGCCGCGCCTGGGGCGGGCGATGCGGCGGGTGATCCGGTGCCCGGCGCAGGCGGGGGGGAGTCAGCGGGAGGGAGATTCGCCATGAATAGGGCCTCTGGAACACAGCACCGGCTGCAAACCTGCTTATTGTATCCGCTAAATAGAACGACGCCGGATCGGATGTAGTACGTCCTGCCCCGGCCAAGCGAGCGGACTGGTAGCTGTAGTGTACCATAGATGCCTAATGGGTACAGTAAAGGGGCTGCGCCTGTCTGGCACAGCCCCCAGGAAATTAGCCCGTCTGCACCGGCAGGCGGCGCAGCGGGCCGACGATCGATCAGTGCTGCAAAACCACAGTCCGGCTCACCGCCCCGGCGCAACGGTTCATCGTGCCGACTTTCCAGCGCCCGACGACCCCAAGCCCCGCGAAGTCGGCCTCGGCTTCAGGCTACGCGGGTTACTGCGGCGGTGCGTCAGGTTCCGCCGTTAGCGAGTCGGCGTGACGGTGGACCAGTTTCCACGCGCCGTCTTCGCGGCGGAACAGTTCGGTGATGCGCAGGTTCATTTGCTGGGCTTCGCTACTCCCGCGCATCCGCACGCTGGCTCGCTGGAACCCGACCCAGTAGGCGACACCGTCGCTCGCCGCCATATCCAGAATCTCGAAGCTGGTCTCACTCTCCGGCGCAAAGAGCGCGGCATCGTGGTCGTAGGTCGCCCATACGTCATCCGCCCCCTGGCGGACACCGCCGCGGGGGGCAAAAAAGGTCGCAGGGGAATGGTGCGTAACAAGGGCACCGAGCGGGGCCGCATCGCCCCGGACATAGGCACGGGCTGCTGCCTCACGCTGCTGCATGAACTGTTCGAAATCAGACAGGTCGTCGGTCATACATCCTCCTCTGTTCAAGTGGTATTTCTACGATATTTCTACTGCGGCTGCCGCACAGACGCTAGGCGAACAGGGTGTCTACAGGCAAGGCCAGATCGGGCAGCGCGGCGGAGGTGAGTACATCTCCCTTCTTCAAGGTATGCACACGCTGGTACACTTGCTCCACCGGGTCGGTATAGACGGCCAGCGTCTCCGCCGCCAGATTGATCACCCAGACTTCGCGGATCAGCGCGCGGGCGTACAGCGGGAGCTTCACCGAGCGGTCATACTCCAGCGACGACTCGGCCACCTCGATCAGCAGCAATACATCCGCCGGGGTGGCGAGGGCAGCGGCATAGAAATCGGCGCGGGGTTGGAGCACCGTCAGATCAGGCTGTGGCTCGGAATAATCGCTTAGCTGAATAGGATTTTGGACGCTGATAATCGCGCGCGGCCCTAAGAAGCCGACCAGGAGCATGTTCAACCGGTTTACGCAGGCCCCATGCCGGCTCCCAATCGGACTCATCTCGACAATGACCCCTTCGATCAGTTCAATCTGCTCGTCCTCCCGCAGAATTCCCGTTTCGATCAAGCGATCATACTCGGCCACGGTGAAGGCACGCTGGGTAAGGGGAATCACCGAGTGCAAGATACGGCCAACCATCGCCAGATACTCCATTCGTCAGAGGGTGAACCGTGTCGCGGGCCGCCGGTGTCGCGGCTGCCTCTATTGTACCATACCGCACAGGAGTAGGCACGGGACAGCACCGGCTAACCCGGCCTCCATGCGTCTGGCGCGGGGGAACAGCGGCGCACGCCCTTCAATCGGCATGTAACCACACAGCGTATGGGTGTATGGGTATGCATAGCCCGGCCCACACTGCCGGTGTACCCCCCCATAAGCGGTTGGTCCGTCCAGACTGCACCCCCTGGCACGCCCTGCCCCGCGAGTTTGGCGCGCCGACCACGGTCCACGGGCGCTTCCGGGCCTGGCAGCGGACGGGGGTATTCGGGCGGCTCCGCCAGGCGGATGCGCTCGATCCCGCCCTGCTCGCCCGTGCCGACCGCCCGGCGCGGCCCAGGTCGCGCTGATCACCCGGCAGCACGCCTCCCGCTCCGTCCTCGGCAGGGACGGGCAAAGAAAGAGGGAACCCCGTTGGGGTTCCCTCTTCTTGTTGATCCGCCCACGGCCCGTTACGGCTGCGGCGGATAGGCAGCCAGGTTGACGATCTTCGCCATCTGGCCGCGGGTCGTCTCGGTGTCGGGGCGGAACGTGCCGTCTTCGTAGCCGCTGATCAGTCCGGCAGCGTGCGCGGTTTCGATGGCGACGTAGAACGGGTGGTCCGGGGGCACGTCGGAGAAGCTCGGCGTGGCCGGGCTGACCGGCGACAGCTTCATCGCGCCGACCAGCACTTTCACCAACTGGCCGCGGGTGAGGTGGCTATCGGGCCGGAACGTTCCGTCGGGGTAGCCGCCGACCAGGCCCTGGCGGATAGCCGCTTCGATATAGCCGTAGAACGGGTGATCGGCGGGCACGTCGGCAAAGTGCGGAGCGCCGTCATCCGCCGTCACCGGGGCCAGCCCGAAGGCCAGCACGGCGATTTTGGCGAACTGGGCGCGGGTGGTCCCTTCGCCCGCCCGGAAGCTGCCGTCCGCGTAGCCATGCAGCACGCCGGTGTCATTCAGGTGCATGATCGCATCATAGAAGGCATTGTCGGGAGT
>JBBSAN010000369.1:0-6766 GCA_038252265.1 Chloroflexia bacterium | reverse complement strand
TGACCCCGCTGCGGGCGCGGCGGGCCGCCCTCTATGCCGCCGGGGGCGGGGGTATCGCCTATCTCGACCTGCGCCAGGCGACTGCCGGGCCACCGGGAGCGACCGCCGTCTGGCAGCGCAGCTATCCACCGCTCCACGGCGACAGCACGCTGATAGGACCGGGCACGCCGATCCACCTCCTCCCGCTGGGTCGCGCCGCCACCAGTGTGCGCATCCTCGCCTCGGACACGCGCGGGCTGCTGTGGGGCAGCGATGACGGGGCGGCGACGTGGACGCTGCTCAACGCCGCCGATACCGGCCTGCCTGCCCACGAGTTTGTCACCGCCCTGGTCGCCAACCCATTCGCCGCCGATCATGTCCTCCTGGGCACTGCCGGGGGGGGCGTCTATGAGTCCGCCGACCGGGGAGTCAGTTGGCAGCACCTGGGCCTCGCCGCAGGCGGGGCGGTGCTGGCCCTGGCTCTGGGGCGGCAGTAATCATGGTGGCTGCCGGGCGCGCCCTTATGCTGCTGCGCGTTGGTTATCCCCGCTGTGCTTATGCTACACTGGGCGAGGGCGGGCCAGCGCTGCCCTCCCTACTATCGATCACAGGAGCCACGCAGCCACCATGACCGACCTGTCGGGCGGGTCGTCCGCCGATCCATTCCGCCGTTTTACCGTCGCTGAGGCCCACGCCCTGGCCCCGCTGCCGCCGCCGCTCACCACTTCGGTCTTGGGGATGGCGGCGATCAGCCATGCCATCGAGGGCCATGTCGCCACGCTGACCTATCCCGTCACGCTCCATGCCTGCTTCCAGCGGCTCTCCAATGCGCGCCCCCAACAGGCCCGCTACCAGGCGCTGCTGGCCGCCGGTCACCGGCTCACGCTCTATG
This sequence comes from Chloroflexia bacterium, assembly GCA_038252265.1. GTDB lineage: Bacteria > Chloroflexota > Chloroflexia > QHBQ01 > JAICKM01 > JBBSAN01. Next base: position 5,895 of record JBBSAN010000369.1, on the reverse strand, counting down.
GCGTGCCCGACTGGGCGGGATGGCCCGATCCGGGGCTGCGGCTGGTCGCGCTGCCGCCCGATCATCCGTTGCTTGACGCCTGGATCGTGGCCTTGTGGGACCCGGCGCATGTCTCGATGGCGCTGTTCGCCAGCGAGCAGCCCGGCCCAGACGGCCAGATTGCCCGCGCCGGTGACCTGATCACCCGCCACTTCACCGGGTTCAAGACGTATGACCCGCGCCTGGTCGGCCCGCTGGTGGCGGCGTTGCAGGCGCTTGGCGCGTGAAACGTGAAGCGTGAAACGTGAAGCGTGAAGCGTGAAACGTGATAGGACGAAAGGCCAGGGGGACCTGGGGTCAGTGCGTATTGCGTATTGTTCGCTACTAACCCCCAACCCCCAACCACTCGTCCCCCGACCCCTGACCCCTGACCCCCGACCCCCGACCCCCATAAGGAGACATCCATGACCCCGACAATTCGCCCTGCCACCCCCGCCGATGCCGACGCGATCCGGGAGTTGGTCGTCGCGTTGGCCGACTATGAACGGCTGCCGCCGCCCGATGCTGCCGCCCAGGAGCGGCTGCTGGCCGACGCCTTCCGCCCGCAACCCCGCGTTGAAATCGCCGTGGCCGAAGTGGACGGGGCGGTAGTCGCCTATGCCTTCTTCTTCGAGACCTACTCCACCTTCCTGGCCTTGCCCACGCTCTACCTGGAAGACCTGTTCGTGTTGCCTGCCCAACGGGGCGCGGGTGTGGGCAAGGCGCTGTTCATCTACCTGGCGCGCGAGGCGGCCCGCCGGGGCTGTGGCCGCATGGAGTGGGCCGTGCTCGATTGGAACACCCCCGCCATCGGTTTCTACGAGCGGCTGGGTGCCCAACACCTGCACGACTGGCAGGTCTACCGGCTCGACCGCGCCGCGCTGGACCGCTTCGCTGCCTCGTAACCCGCAGGGGATGCCGCACCTTTCGGCCCCAATCGCGTTATAATAGGGCAGGGCGGCCCGGTGCGGCCCTTCCGCCGGTCTTCCTCGCGATAGTTGCCGGAGGCGCATGATGCGCGAGACCAAGCATTACCTGATGGATATGGACGGCGTGATCGTTCAGGGCAGCACGCCGGTGCCGGGCGCGGCGGAGTTCATCGAACGGCTGCGCGCCCGCGAGGCCCGCTTCCTTGTTCTGACCAACAACTCGATCTACACCCCGCGCGACCTGGCAAACCGCCTGCGCTACCTGGGCATCAACGTGCCCGACGAGGCGATCTACACCTCCGGCATCGCCACGGCGCGCTTCCTCCAGAGCCAGCGGCCCAACGGCACCGCCTATGTCATCGGCGAGGCCGGGCTGACCACCGCTCTGCATGATGTGGGCTATATCCTGACCGAGCACGCGCCGGAGTATGTGGTGCTGGGCGAAACAACCGCCTACAGCTTCGAGCGGATCACTCGCGCCATTCGGCTGATCGAGGCGGGGGCGCGCTTTATCGCCACCAATCCCGATCCCAACGGCCCCGGCGAAGGCGGTACGGTGCCTGCCACCGGCGCTGTCGCCGCCCTGATCGAGCGGGCCACCGGGGTCGCGCCTTACTACGTGGGCAAGCCCAACCCGCTGATGCTGCGAACCGCCCTGCGCCAGATCGATGCCCACTCCGAAGAAGCGATCATGATCGGGGACCGCATGGACACCGATATTGTCATGGGCATCGAAAGTGGCCTGGAAACGATCCTGGTCCTCAGCGGCGTCAGCACCCGCGAATCGAGCACCCGCTTTGCTTACCGCCCCACGCATATTGTGGACTCGGTGGCAGATATTGTGCCGTGAAACGTGAAGCGTGAAACGTGATGCGTGATGCAGGTTTACTCACTGCTCACTGCTCACTGCTCGTTCCTGATCCCGGATCACGGATCCCGGATCCCTCGTCAGCGTCGAACGCGGAAAGGAGAGCATGTGGAAGAGGTACTCGATTCGGTGGCAGCGACGGAGTTGCTGCGGCGGCAGGAGGCGCTCCAGGCCGAGGCGCGTGAGGTGGTGGCGGCGCTGGATTTGCGCGCCCGGCTGGGGGCAGTGGGGACGGTACAGGCGATTGGCAGTGCGGCGTCGGGACTGATGGTCTGGCGTGATCTCGACTTCAACATCCTCTGCCCTGGTCTGCCCCGCGCCGCCGCGCTTGCCGCCTTGCAGCCGCTCTTTCTCTACCCCCCGGTCGTCTCCTGGGACTTTGCCGATGAACAGGGCGCACGTAGCCCTACCGCCCGCCCGGAGGACGACCGCTACTACTGCGTCCTGCACTATGCACCTGATCCCTCCCGCGAGTGGAAGATCGACTGCTCCTTCTGGCTCAATCCCGCCCCGCGCACGCAGCTTGCCCATGTGGCGACGCTGGTCCGCACCCTCACCCCCGAAACCCGGCTCGCCATCCTCTGGATCAAGGACGTATGGCACCGCCTGCCCACCTATCCCTACACGGTCGGCGGCACCGATGTCTACACGGCTGTCCTCGACCACAGGGTCCGTACTCCGGCCCAGTTCGACGCCTACCTCCAGGCGCACGGCCTGCCGAGCCGGACACTGTAGGCGGGGCGGGGTGCGGCTTACCCTCGATACTATCGCCAGCATGAAACACTTGTCCGGCGGGGCGGCCCTCGGTGCGACGGCAGGATCATCGGGGCCGCCGGTGCTCAGGGAGGGACGGGGGCGCTGAAGTCCCACGTTCCGTCGATCTGTAAGATCTGCGGGGCGAGGTCGGCAAAGGGGAGGGGCGCGGTGATCGTGGTGCTACCGGTGGCCCCGGCAGCCAGCGTCACAGAGCCGACGGCATAGGCCGAAGGATCGAGCGGGGCGGCGCGGGCGAACAGCCGGATCACGATCTGGTGCGCGGCGGTGTCCCCGTTCGTGACGGTAATTGCCACCTGGCTGCCGCTGGCCGGGGCCGGGCGGATCTCCTGGATTTGCACCTTCAGCAATGGCTTGACCCGCTGGAAGGCGGCGCTGTTTTGGGTCGTGCTGGTGCTGCGGATGACCGCGTAGGTCAGGGCCACGTCCTGTTGTTGCACAAAGTCGGTGGCACGCGCGTCCGCCGTCGGGGTGCCACCCGACTCGCAGCCAAACAGCGCTGCCAGCAGCAGCAGTCCCCCTGCCACGACCAGCAGCGCCCGGATTCCGTTGTGGAGTTTCATACGATTCGCAATCCAGCCGCGTAAAGTGTGAAACGTGAAACGTGATGCGTGCTGCGTGATGCATAAGTCTAACCACGAACCACGAACCACCCATCACTTGCTACTTGCTACTCGCTACTTACTGCTCGCTGCTCGCTAATGGGTAGCAGGGCGGGGGCGGCGTTGGAGCGCGGCGCGGTAGTGCTTGGAGGCTTGCTCATGCGCGCCACGGGCCACCAGCAGTTCGGCATAGGCCAGTTCGATGTCGCGGGCCGTCTCGTCATTCACCTCGCGCACCAGTTCAATCGCCTGGGCGAAGTGTTGATCCGCGATGGCGTGCTGCTGCTGGGCCTCGGCCACCAGTCCGGCCACCCGCAATGCGCGGGTGTAGGTGCGGGTTGTGTTCGCCCGCGCCTGGGCATCGCCAGACAGCCCCTGCTGGAACACCCCTTCACTGAGCCGCAGCCCTTCGGCAGCATAGGTGGCCGCCTCGTCCAGGTGTTGCCGCCGCAGTTCTAGCTCGGCGTAATGCTCGTAGACCATGCTCAAGGCGACATCGTTCCCCGTCGGCTGCAAGAGCGTGCGGGCACGGTCCAGCAGGCGCTCGGCCTCTAGGAACTCCTGGCGCGCAATCAAGATCGCCGCCAGGTTAATGCTCATCCGCGCCGCCGAGGTCAGGTTGTTCGACGTTTCATAAATCGTCAGCGCCTCGGCACCATAGAGCTTGGCCCGGTCCAGATCGCCCGCCTTTTGATAGGCCAGGCTCAGGCCCCAGTAGATGCCGGATTGCCGTTCCAGGTTGTTGATATCATCGAGCAACTTCAGCGATTCGTGATAGACCCCAATCGCCTGCTCCACGTCATCCACGGCCCAGTAGTCATTCGCCAGGTTGGTATAAATATTGAGGCGCAGGTTCAGGTCCTTGACGACGCCACTGTGGATCGCGTGGAGACATTGTTGATGCTGTTCCAAGGCCAGGCGTGGCATATCCTGCTGGTAAAACGCCGCGCCGATCATGTTGCGCACGCGCTCGATCGTTTCGCGGTCTTCTAACTGCTGGGCCAGGGCCATCGCGGTGTTTAGCTCGGTGCGGGCCGTTGCCGGTTCGATCAGCCGCACATAGGCGCGGGCGCGCAGGTAGTGCAGCCGGAACCGCGTCGCCGTGCTCATCTGCGGCAGGAGGGCCTCGTATTGTTGCGCGGCGGCGTTCAGGCGGCGCAGCGCCTCGTCGGCTTGCATCAGGTCGATCAACCGGTTGGCATAATCCAGTTGATAACCAAACTCTTTCTCCAGCAGAGTCAGATCCGGCGCATCTTCGTTGCTCTGGGGGATCGACAGCAGTTCGCTCATCGGGATCTCTAAGCGGCGGGACATCAATTCCAACGCTTTTAACGACGGGCGGGCTTTCCCCCGCTCCACCGCACTGACATAGCTTTTGGTAAATTCAGGTTGGGCCAGAGCTTCCTGGCTCAGGCCGCGTTGCAGGCGGGCCTGCCGCAACCGCTGGCCCAATGTGCTCAGTGAACTGACTTTCTCGGCTGTGTCCATAGGGACTCCCTTCTGTACACTAGATGTGAACCACCCGTTCATTCAGAACCATGGTAGCATAACCCCCTGGTAGAGACAAGGGTCATATCCTACATTTTACCCCAATTTAGCCCGAAAGTACCAGCACCACCGATCGTGATATGTGGTACTAAATAGTACGTACTAAGGGAGTGGGTAACGAGTCGGAAGCGACTAACCGGGTGATCGATTACGCATCCTGCTTCACGTCGAGGGGCAGGGTGACGATGAATGTTGATCCCTGGCCGGGGCGGCTGGTCGCCGTGATGCTGCCGCCGTGGGCGGTCACGATCTGGCGGACGATGTAGAGGCCCAGGCCCATGCCGCCGAACCGCCCCGGCGCGACGGCCCGCTCGAAGCGTTCGAAGATGCGCTCCAGATGCTCGGCGGCGATCCCGATCCCCTCGTCGCGCACCACCAGACGAGCGGTTCCATCGGCGCTGCTCACAGTGATTTCGATCGGTTGGCCTTTGCCGTACTTCATGGCGTTCGTCAACAAATTGGTGATGACCTGTTCGATCCGGGCCGCGTCCCAGATCCCGACCACCGCCGTCTCCGCATGGAGGGTGAGCGGACAGCGGGCCACGGCCAGCTCCTCGTGGAACTGTTCGGCCACATGCCGGGTGAGCGCGGCCAGGTCGGTGGGGGCGGGTTCCAGTTCCAGCCGCCCCGCCCCGATGCGCGAAATGTCGAGCAACTCGTTGATCAGCTTCGTCAACCGCTTGCCCTGGTCTTCCACAATCGTGAGCCGATCGGCCAGCCGTTCCGGCGTGGGCATTTGCCCGCGCCCGATGGTGCGTTGCAAGGTCTGGACGGCCAGTTGCATGGAGGTGATCGGCGTTTTCAACTCGTGCGAGGCGATGGAGAGGAATTCGTCGCGCAGCCGCACGGCATCTTGCGCAGCACGGAAGAGCCGGGCATTATCGATCGCCACAGCAGCCCGCTGGGCCAGGTCCTGGGCCAGGGCCTGATCGCTGGCGGTGTAGCGTCGCTCCGACTCGGCCATCACCAGCGTGATCGCGCCCAATGTGCGCCCCCGCGCCACCAGCGGCACGCACATATAGGAGTAGTAGCCGAGGGCCTGGAGCAGGTGCAGGTGGTCGGGGTTGCGGGCGGCGGCGGCCAGGGTCTCGTCATGACGCACCAGATGAAAATCCGGCTGCCCGGTACGGATCACCAGCGGGTAGCCATAGGGGGC
>JBBSAN010000368.1:0-6767 GCA_038252265.1 Chloroflexia bacterium | reverse complement strand
GGCGGGTGAGAAGATGCCCTGGCTGAACATGCAGATGGCATTGCCGTTTAGCCTGCTGGCCGCCGCTGGGATTGGCCTCCTGATCCAGGGGGTGGACTGGCGGGCGGTGATGCGCCGGGGCGGGATCTTCATGAGCATCCTGGCGATCCTGCTGATCTTCGCCTTCCTCTCCTTCGTGGCGAACCTGAACCAGTTGACCGCCAGCGGCACCCTCGGTAACGAGGTGCAACAGGCGAACATGATGCGCGCCCTGGTGCTGGCGGCCTTCATCCTGCTGATCGTGGGCGGCATCGCCTGGTTCTGGCTGCGCGTGGGTGGCTCGAATGGCTGGCGCGTGCTGGCAATGACGGCGGTGGGGATCGGGCTGCTCTACGGCGTGCGCTCCACCTGGATGCTGAACTTCCGCAACGGCGATGTGCCGGTCGAATTGCTGGTCTACACCCAAAGCGCCCCCGACACCGTCCTGCTCTCCGACCGGATCACCCGCCTGTCGCGGGACCTGACCGCGTTCAGCGACCGCAACATCAGCGACGTGACCGGCGGGCGCAGTATGCAGATTGGGCTGGATAACGGCGTTGAGTGGCCGTTCGACTGGTACTTCCGCGACCAGCGCAAGGTCAGCCGCTTCACCACCCACGACGGCAGCGGCAAGCTGGTCTCGACCACATCCCTGCCCGGCGACCTGCCCAACGGCTCGCCCGTCTTCCTCGTCTCCGACGACTTCCAGTCCAGTCAGGTCTGGCAGAACTTCGTGAAGGACAAATATACCGGCACGCACTACAAGCTGCGCTGGTGGTTCCCGCAGGAAACCTATGAGATCCAGGCGAAAGACGCGCAGGGCAACCTGAAGTTCGACGCCAACGGCCAGCAGGTGTGGGATACCACCGCCTACCTGGGCACCTACCTGGGCAACCTGCTCAACCCCACCGCCTGGGCACAGCCGGTCAAGTACATGCTCTACCGCGATCCGGGCGCGCCGCTCGGCTCCACCGACGTGTGGTTCTATGTCCGCAATGATCTGCTGGCCCGCGTCGGCAACATGGTCGGCGACCTGGGCACCGGCTCGACCACGACACCCGGCGGCACCGGCACCACCGAGCCGCAACAGCCAACCGTGACCTACGGCATGTTCGACCTGGCCCCCGAAGGCAACGGCAAGGGGCAGTTCAACAAGCCGCGGGGCATCGCGCAGGCCCCCGACGGCAGCTTCTACGTGGTGGACACCAGCAATCTGCGGGTGGAGAAATTCGACAAGGACGGCAAGTATCTGCTCTCCTTCGGCAGCGCGGGCACCGGCGACGGCCAGTTCCAGGCGCTCATCCCGGCGGACAACAACCCCGCTCCCGGCACCGGTCCCGGCGGTATCGCCGTGGACAGCCAGGGCAATGTCTACGTGGCCGATACCTGGAACCACCGGGTGCAGAAGTTTGACCGCGACGGCAAGTTCATCCGGCAATGGGGCGGGTTCATCAATCTGGGTGACGCCGGGACCAGCGCCACCGACGCGCAGACCAAGTTCTTCGGCCCGCGCGGCGTGGCCGTGGACAGCGCGAACAATGTCTATGTGACCGACACCGGCAACCGCCGCGTGATGGAGTATGACGGCAACGGCACCTTTATCCGCCAGTTCGGGCAGGGGCTGACCCCGGCCCTGGTCAGCGTGCCGAACAACGCCCCGAACCAGGTCAACGAGCCGATCGGCGTGGCGGTGGACAAGGCGGGCAACGTCTATGTGGCCGACACGAACAACCGCCGCATCGTCAAGTTCGATAAGAGCGGGAACGCCGTGACCAACTGGGCGGTCAACGCCTTCGCCGCCGGTCCCTACAACGAGCCGTTCATGACCGTTGGCCCCGACGGCAACCTCTATGTGAGCGACCCGACCGGCCAGCAAATCCTGAAGTATGACCCGACCGGCAAGGACCTGGGCACCAAGAAGGCCCAGGGCACCAGCACCCTCTCGCGCCCGACCGGCCTCACCGTGGCGCAAGACGGCACCGTCTACGTCGTGGACACCGACAAAGCGGGCGTGGTCAAGCTCGGCACCGTGCCGTGACGGGTAGGCAGTAAACAGTAAGCAGTAGGCAGAAAGGGGTGGGAGTTTCGGCTCCCGCCCCTTTTTATTTGCACCACGAAGAGCACGAAGAAGGGTCGGCTGGCCTTTTTGTGCTCTTCGTAGTGTACCATTGCACAGCTGTTGCAAAGTCCACCGCTGTCATCCTGAGCGCAGCGAAGGATCTTGTTGGGGCCGCCCAGTCGTCAGGGAAGATCGTGATTGTGGCCTCGGCACCACGGACCGCCCCGAAGATCCTTCGCTGCGCTCAGGATGACAGCGGGGGTCGGCCAGCACCGAACGACTTTGCAACAGCCGTGTGTACCATTGTTGCCAGGGGATGCAATTCCACAGTACAATAGCCACATATATATTCCGCTGCTTCACAAGCCCAGGGATGGGAAAGAGATCCCAATGGTCCACATATTCTGGTATTAATCCGCCCGCCGCTAGCAACGGAGACTAAGCATGGTCAGCCCTATCAAAAGCCTGCTACAGAAAGCAGACAGCTACATAAAACGCAAATCGGATGAGCGATGGGGACCATGCCTGGTGGAAGCATTCTACCCAAAGCAGGGGCCGATGGGCTACCGGGCCTGCATCATCAGGGGACGTGCAGTAGCACAAGTTACAGCGGAACTAGCGGCGAGTAGCCTGATCTGGTGCTGGGAGAGTGAGTTACTACGAGACCCTGCTATCTCCTGCCTGGCTGAATATGCAACCGACAATCTACTGACGCAGCTTACTCCAGACCAACTGCCAACGTTTATCCCCTGTATACAGGTCTCCCCGACGGAAATTCTCCTGTTGGGCATCGAACCGGACGCATTGGACACCTTACAGACCACGGAGGGGTTGCGCGCAGCGATGGAAGCATTTGCTGTCAATGCCAGTGGGCCGATTCGCGTCGTGGTGTTCGCGGAGCTAGATGGGCGCAGTGAGCTTGTATATGTGTCGCCGGAACCATCCCAGCCGGTAGCGACGCTACTTGAACAGTGGGGCATCCGGCCAGACGCTGTTCGTCAGACTATCCACAACTGTGATAACACCACAGGTATGCACTACATCTTCCGGCTTCCCGGCACCCACCCCGGCCTGGTGCGCGAGTAGCAAGTATTCAGCTGTAGACCGCGCTATAACAGGCAGATTGGGCGTGTGCGTGTTTGACGCTGCTGCCTATTTGTGATAGGATCAAGTGGGTCTCATCCGCCCAGACTGGAGGTCAAACAACGAGGTTTGTGGGCCAGCCGCCGGGATTAACGCACCCGGGCGTCCCCTGCGCCGCGCCTCGAAGCCGCTTATGGACTTCACCATCGATCCCGACCTGGAACTGGTTATCCAGACCGTCCGCGACTATGTAGACAAAACCCTGCTCCCCATCGAGATGCAGGTTGAGCACCAGGACCGTATTCCGCCGGACATTCTGCGCGAAATGGGGGGCCTGGGCTTTTTTGGCCTGCCGTTCTCCGAAGAGGACGGCGGGCTGGGCGTGGGGCTGGTCGGCTTCAGCCTGGCGCTGGAGCAACTGGCCCGGGCCAATGCCGCCATCGGCGCGGTCATTCTCGCCAGCAGCCAGGCCGGGATGGCCCTGAGCCTGGGCGGCACTGCCGAGCAGCGCGAACGCTGGCTGCCCGCCCTCGCCGCCGGGGAGACGCTGGGCGCGTTCGCCCTCAGCGAGGAGCAGGCCGGGACGAGCATGGCCGGGCTGGCGACCACTGCCACCCCTACCGGCGACGGCTACCGCCTGAGCGGCAGCAAGACCTGGGTGCTGAACGGCCCCGACGCCGGGCTGTTCGTCGTCTTCGCTCGCCTGACCGGGGATGCCGCGCCGGAAGGCATCGGCGCGTTTGTCGTGGAGCGCGACACGCCGGGGCTGAGTGTGGGCCGCGCCGAGTATGCGCTGGGCCTGCACGGCGCGGGTATCTGCACCCTGCGGCTGCACGAATGTGCCATCCCTGCGGCGAACCGGCTGGCCGGGGGCGCGGCAGATCAGGATGCGCCGCTGGGGGCCGGGTACGCCCTGGCTGAGCGCGTGCTGGACCACCACCGGGTCGCATTGGCCGCGCTGGGCGTGGGCCTGGCCGGGCGGCTGCTTGACTCGGCCCGCGACTTCGCGCTCACCCGCCGCCAGTTCGGCCAGCCGGTCGCCACCTTCCAGGCCGTGCAGTGGATGCTGGCCGACACCGCCACCGAACAGTGGGTGGCCCGCCAGGCGATGCTGCGCGCCGCCAGCGACTGGGACACCGGGACCGCCAGCCCGCAGACCGTGGCGATGGCGAAGCTGTTCGCCAGCGAAATGCTCTATCGCGCCGCCGACCGGGCCATGCAGGTCCACGGCGGCATGGGCTACATGAAAGAATTGTGGATCGAGCGGGGCTATCGCGATGCCCGCCTGTTCCGCATCTGGGGCGGCACCAGCGAAGCGTTACGCGGCCTGGTCGCGGCAGGCCTGGGCTGCCCCCCATCTACGTAGGGGTGAATTATGAAGGATGAATTATGAAGGATTCTGAAATCACAAACTTCTTAATTCTTAATTCTTAATTCATCCTTTACCAGAGGAGGTTGTTGGACCATTGAATATTGTAGTGTTAACCAAGTTGGTGCCCGACACGACCGCCGAGAAGCGGTTGAGTGCCGACGGCACGGTGGACCGGGCGAGTCTGCCCGTGGTGTTGAACCCGTGGGACGAGTTCGCCATTGAAGAGGCGTTGCGGATCAAAGAAGCCGCCGGGAGTGGCGAGGTCGTGCTGCTGGTGATGGCCCCCGAGGGGGGCGCGCAGGAGGCGATCCGCAAGGCGCTGGCGATGGGAGCCGACCGGGCGGTGCTGATCAGCGACCCGGCCCTGCACGGCACCGATATGTGGGGCACGGGCCATGTGCTGGCCGGGGCGCTGAAGAAGCTTTCCTATGACCTGATCCTCAGCGGCAGCCAGAGCAGCGACGCCGGGGGCGGCATGATCTACGGCATCATCGCCGCCGAACTGGGCCTGCCCCTCGTCTCCTGGATCAACGAGATCACGGTGGCGAACGGCACGGTGCGCGGCAAACGCGGCAGCGACGTGGGCTACGACATGATCGAAGCGCCCCTGCCCGCCATCGCCAGCGTGACGCAGACGATCCACGAGCCGCGCTACCCTACCCTGCCGAACATCATGAAGGCCAAGAAGAAGGAAATCCGGGCCTGGACCCTGGCCGATGTCGGCGTCGGCGCGGATCAGGTGGGGACCGGGGCGGCGCGAACCGCCGTCACCGGCAGCGAACGCCCGCAAACCCAGCGCCAGACCGAACTGGTCAAACCCGCCAGCGGCGAGGAAGCGGCGAAGGTTATCGCGGACTTTTTGGAACGACGAAAACTCATCTGATTTTGGATTTTGGACTTTAGATTTTGGATTGTTTCTGTCACCTTCCAAAATCCAAAATCTAAAGTCCAAAATAGTTGAGGAGATACCTTGAGTACGACACAAGACATCTGGGCCGTGGTCGAGACCGACAGCCAGGGGCGTCCACGCCGCCTGGGGCTGGAGTTGGCCTCGACGGCGGCGAAGCTGGCGCAGGCCAGCGGGGGGCAGGGCGGGGCGATTGTCATCGGCTCCCGCGAGGCCGCCGACACGGTGGCGGCCTATGGCCCCGCCACCGTCTACTATTGCGCCGACCCCCGCCTCCGCGACGAAGCGGTCAGCCCGGCGGGGGCGACCATCGCCGCGCTGATCGGCCAGCACACCCCGCGCCTGGTCCTCTTCCCGGCCACGCCGAACGGCAAGGACTGGACCGGCTGGGTGGCGGGCAAACTGGGCCTGGGCATCGAGGCCAACGTAGCAAACCTGGAATGGGCCGATGGGAAGCCGCAGGCGACCCTCCCGGTCTTCAACGGGGCGTTGAACGTCCGCAGCACCTTCACCAACGATGCGACGACGGGCCTACTCAGCGTCCTCCCCGGCAGCTTTGCCGCCGAAAAGCGGGACGGGGCGGGCGCGCAGATCGAGGAAGTGGCCGTGCCGGGCGACACCCCGGCGGGGGCACGGGTGGTAGACCGCGTAGCCGAGCAGGGGGGCGTGCCTGACCTGACCGGGGCGACGGTGATCGTGGCTGCCGGGCGCGGCGTGGGCAAGCCCGAAAACCTCGACATGGTCCGCGATCTGACCAGCGCGCTGGGCGGGGCACTGGGGGCCACCCGTGCCATCGTGGACCAGGGCTGGATCCCCTACGCCTACCAGATCGGGCAGACCGGCAAGACGGTCAAGCCCAAGCTCTACATCGCGGTGGGCATCAGCGGCGAGATCCAGCACAAGGTGGGCATGTCCACTTCGGGCACGATCATCGCGATTAATAACAACCCCGAAGCGCCGATCATGCAGTTTGCCGACCTCGCCGTGGTGGGCGACCTGTTCCAGATCGTGCCGCCCCTCACGGCGGAGATCCGGCGGCGCAAGGGGCAGTAACGCGAGGGCCAGGGGCTGGGGGTTGGAGGTCGGTGTTCACCACCCCCCGCCCCAGGCCGTATAGGAAGGTAGGAAGGTAGGAAGGTAGGAAGGTAGGTAGGAAGGTCGTGGCGGTATATTATGGGGTCGTTAAAGCAATACCTACGCCAATCATGCGGCCGTGGCGTCAGGCACGGCCGCATGAATCCGGCCCAAGCTCGCCACCCGCCGAAAAATCTGCCGAATTATATTCGCCTCTGGCTTTTGGGGCAGCATTTTTATTGTTTCGCGCACAT
>JBBSAN010000367.1:0-6780 GCA_038252265.1 Chloroflexia bacterium | reverse complement strand
CCCGTACGGCTGCCGATACCATCGGCCTGGTGACCGCCCCACTGTGGGGCCTGGGGATGCTGGTGCTGGTCGGCCTGGGCATGGTCTACACCGCCTACGGACCGGTCGCCAAGATCCAGTCCGACTACGGCCCGCCCCCGGCAGGCCAGGGCTTCACCCTGCGCGGCCTGGACGGCATCGCCTACCTGCGCGATTCGGCCCCGGCAGATTTCGCCGCGATCCAGTGGCTGCGCACGAACGGCGTGCCCCTCACGGCGGTAGCCGAGGCCCCCGGTGGGGAGTATAACGTCTATTGCTACTGCGGGCGGGTGTCCACCATGAGCGGCCTGGCAACCGTGATCGCCTGGCGCGGGCACGAAGACCAGTGGCGCGGCGGGCAAGCCGACGCGAAAGCCCAGCTTGATAGCCGCGTGGCGGACCTGGATCGCATCTATGCCAGCACCGACATCACCGAGACGCGCCAGTTGATGGAGAAGTACGGGGTGCGCTATGTGTTTGTCGGCACGATTGAGAGGGGCGAGAGCGCCTTTGCCGAGAACGATCAGCGCCACCAGTACGGCGCGGGCCTGACCAAGTTCGCCCAGTTTATGGCCCCGGTCTACACCGACGGCGGCACGACGATCTATATGCTGCCCGAAGGCGACAACCGGCCCACGCTCTATCAGGTCGAGGCAGGAAAGTAAGCAGGGTAGGGTGGGACGCGGGACCGCGTCGCGCCTCCGTGGGGACAGCGGTGTGAGTGAGTTGATTCCTGACCCGACGTTGCGGGCGCTGGTCGAGGCGTGTGAGTCGGCGGCTGCCCAGGACCGTACCGGGCGCAGCGCCGTTAATGCCTACCTGCGCGCGATGCGGGCTGAAGGCGAGCCGGTGCCGGTTGTCACCGGAGACGCGGCGACCTTCCTCTACCTGGGCCGCTCCAACACGCATGTGCGGGTCGCACTGACCGGCGAGTGGAACGGCTGGGACCCAACGGCGTGGATGACCCCGGCGGGCCGTAGCGGGCTGTACTGGCGGGTGGAGCACTTCGACCCGGCGGCGCGGGTGGAATACCAGTTCCAGGTAAATGGGCGCAAGCGCGTTGACGGGCTGAACCCCCAGCAGGGAGTGCGCGAACGCTGGGGGCCGAAAAGTGCCCTGCTCATGCCCGCCTACCGCCCGCCGCCCGATGTGACCCCGCGCCCCGGCGTGCCCACAGGCCGGGTGGAGGAACATACGCTCCACAGCCCGGCCCTCCGCCAGGCGCGCACGCTGCTCCTCTACCTGCCGCCCGGCTATCGTGAGGACCCTGCCGAGGGCTACCGGGTTGTCCTCTTCCATGATGGCGACAGCTACCTGAACCTGGCGCACGCCGCCACGGTGCTCGACAACAGCATTGCCGACGGGGCCGTGCCGCCGCTGATCGGTGTGTTCGTGCCGCCGATTGACCGGAGGCACGAGTATCGCCTCGATCCCGATCCCTATATCCGCTTCTGTGCCGAGGAGATCGTCGCCTTTCTCCGCGAACGCTTCCCGGTCGCCGCCGATCCGCGCCGCTGGGCCACGATGGGGGCCTCGCTAGGCGGGTCGCTGGCCGTCACCCTCGCCTGGAAGTGCCCGCAGGTGTTCGGCTGGGCACTGGCGCGGTCGGGCGCGTTCTCGTTTGATGCCGACCGCCTGATCGGCTGGATCGAAGAGGAAGATCCGGTCCCTGTCGGCTTTCATTGTGTGGTCGGCCTCTACGAGCGCTTCATTATCTCGTCAGACGGTGGCTCCGAAGGCGACCTCACCGACGGCCAGCGCCGCTTCGTGACGATGCTGGAGCGCACCGGCTATGAGGTTGCCGCCGCCGAGTACCCGGAAGGGCACAACTGGACTTTCTGGTCCGGCCACATCCGCGACGGCATCGCCTGGGCTTTGGCCCGTTAATTATGCACCACAGAGCACACAGAGGCCACAGAGAACTCTAACTCTGTGGCCTCTGTGCTCTGCGGTGCCCTCTCTTTGCATCCTCGGTAGGCGCGCGTTATAATGCGGCCATGACTCTCCTCACTACGACCCCTGTGCCTGACCGTGATCAGCCGTTTGTCTCCTGGTACCAACTCCCCGAATCGTACTCGCTGCCGCTGGTTCATACCTATATGGCTCGCTATGGGGTGACGGCGGGCCAGACGCTACTGGATCCGTTTGCCGGGGCGGGCACCTCGCTGCTGGCCGCCCAGCTACGGGGGGTCCATGCGGTGGGATTGGAAGTCAACCCGTTCCTGAGTTGGGCAGCAGCGATCAAGACTCGCTTCGACTACGATTGGCCCGTGCTGCGGGCGGACGTGGATCGCTTGCTGGCGCGGGCGCAGGTTGAGTTGGACGCGCCGCTGGATGGGCCACCCACGATGCCGGACATGCCCCGCCTGGCCCGCTGGATCACGCCCGCCATCGCGATCAAGCTGCTGCGCCTGCTGGGGCTGATCGAGCAGATGGCCGACCCGGCGCACCGGATGCTGGCTCGGCTGGCGGTGGCGGCGATTCTGCGGCCCTGCTCGAATATGAAGCTGACCCCCCATGCTTTCGGTTCGCGGGAAGAACGCCTGGACGCCCCGGTCTACGACCTGTTCGCCGCCGGGATGGAGCGGATGCTGGCCGATCTCCAGGCCGCCTATGCTCCCGGCCATCCCGCCTGGGGCCACGTGCGGGTGCTCAACGTGGATGCGCGGGTGGGGCCGTCTGAGGGGGAAGGGCTGCCGCTGTTGCCCGCCGACTTCGCTATCACCTCGCCGCCCTATCTGAACAACCTGGATTACACGATGCAGACCCGGCTGGAACTGTTCTTTCTCGGCTTCACCCCGACGATGGCGGACCTGCGCGGCCTGCGGAAGCGGATGATGACCTCGGATGCCAAAGCGATCTACCGCGAGATCGCGGATCGGGATCAGGTGCTACATATCCCTGAAGTGCAGGCGGTGGTGGCGCAATTGGAGGAGCGGCTGGGCGGGCGAGGCTGGGGCTGGGATTATGCCTTCATGGCCGGGCAATATTTCGGGGGCTTGCTGCGGGTGCTGCGGACGGTCGCTCGGCTGCTCAAGCCGGGCGGGCGCTTTGTCCTGATCACCGGCGACTCGTCACACAGTGGGGTCTTTGTGCCGGTGCCCGCGCTGACCGCCCGGCTGGGGGAGGAGGCCGGGTTTACCGTGGACGAGGTGACAATCCTCCGCACCCGGCGCTCGTCTTCGCACCGGACGGGGTTGACCGAGGCGGCGGTGGTGTTGCGCCGGGGATAGGGGACGAGGTATGAGGTATGAGGTATGAGGTATGAGGTTGGGAGTTAGTTGTATCTGGTGGAGGTACCCAGCCCCGGAGGGGCGACAGAGCATAGTCCACGGCGCGCCGTGGGAACCGGGGCAGTATTTTAGCCCCGGAGGGGCGACAGAAAGTAGCCCATGGCGCGAGCCGTGGGAACGGGTGCCACATTATTTTAGCCCCGGAGGGGCGACAGAAATGCCAGGGATAGCATCCCTCTGTCGCCCCTACCGGGGCTTCTCTGTGGGGAGCTTTCCCACAGTTGGCACTGTGGGCTACTGTCTGTCGCCCCTCCGGGGCTTTTCAATCTAGGCGAACTTCCCCACAGTTGGCACCGTGGGCTATGGTCTGTCGCCCCTCCGGGGCTTATGGCTGTGGGGTGAGGCGGGTCAAGGCGTGTTCCAGCGCCGAGCGGTGCTGGCGGAAGGCGGCGAGTTCTTGCTGGTAGTGGGTGAGGTGGCCTTCCGAGATCTGGCGCTGGAAGGCGGCGTGCCCGGCGGCAGCCTGGGTGCGGATGGTGGTGCCGATCGCCTGGAGCCGGGGTTCGATCCCGGCGAGC
Source organism: Chloroflexia bacterium (assembly GCA_038252265.1). Taxonomy (GTDB): domain Bacteria; phylum Chloroflexota; class Chloroflexia; order QHBQ01; family JAICKM01; genus JBBSAN01. The sequence goes on along the minus strand of JBBSAN010000367.1, from coordinate 2,951 downwards.
ACGACCTGGGGGTCGTCGCCGCCATAGGCCGCGCAGAACTGTGCTAGCCGCTGCGCCTGGACCGCCGGGTCGGTCAGCCCCAGCCCTGCTAAGTCGGCGGCGTAGGAGACAGGAACGCAGCGATAGGCCGCGTAGGCGAGATCCCACAACCGGGGTCCCGGCCCGGCGAAGTCGAAATCGATGATCCCCTGCGGCTGCTCGTCCACATAGGTGAGATTGTACGGGGCGAAATCGTTGTGACAGATGACCTCGTGCCGGGTGGGGTCGGAGTCCATCATCTGCCACGCCGCCCCGGCAGGGGGTGTGAAGCTCACCGTCGCGTCGTGGTAGCGCCGCAGGAGCCGGGCCGCCCCGACCAGAGCGGCCTCGGCCCACATGTAGGGTGGCAGCGGATAGCGCCCGACCTCGCCGGGCAGGAAGGTCAGCACCTCCCGGCCCTGGGCATCCAGGCCGAGGAAGCGGGGCGCGCCGTCGAACCCCTGCGCTTCCAGATGGCGCAAGAGGCTGTGGACTGCTGTACTCCACGGCCCGGTGGTGCGGCGCACCGTGTCGCCCACGCGCACGACGATACTGACATTCCCGCCGCTCAGCGGGGATTCTTCCTCGATCATCAGGGTCGCTGGCCCTTTAACTGTGGCGCTTGCCAGCCCCGGCGTGGCGACTGGCCCGCTTGGCACGAGCTTTGAGGTCGGCCACCCACGGTTCGTCGGTCCACTGCAACTCGCTCAGCCCGATCACGACCGTATGGCCCGGCTGCACGCCTGCTTCTTCCAGCGCCTTGGTGATGCCGCTCTTCTCCAGCACGCGCTGGAGCCGTTCCAGCGCCTCTTCGTTGTCCATGTTGGTCATGTTGGCGATGCGCTCGATGTGCGGGCCGTAGACCCGGAACAGTTCCGGTTCCAATTGCTTGATGGTGAAGGCGTGTTCGTCGTTGCGGTTGTCGTAACGATGAGTGGGCTGGTCCTCGTCGGCGATGACCGGCGTCTCGACCAGCGGCATGATCGGGGGTAACTGGCGCAGATCGGCGGCGAGGCGGCGCATCAGTTCGGGCACGCCCTCGCCGGTAGCGGCGGAGATGGCATAGGCCGAGATGCCCCGCGCCGCCAGCGCGGCCTTGACTTTAGGCCAGCGTGCCTGCGCTTCGGGCAGGTCCATTTTGTTGAAAGCCACGATCTGCGGCTTCTCGGCCAGCAGCGGGCTGTACTGGACCAGTTCCTGGTTGATCCGCTCAAAGTCGCGCATAGGGCTGCGTTCCGTGCCATCGTCGGGGGGCGCGGCCTCCTCGGTGACGAGACCGGGGAAGAGACCCGATGCACCGTCCAGCACATGGATGATCAGGCGGCAGCGTTCGACGTGGCGCAGGAACTCCAGGCCCAGCCCCTTGCCCTGGCTGGCTCCCTCGATCAGGCCGGGGATGTCGGCCATGACGAACACATCCTCGTCCACACTGACCACCCCCAGCATCGGTTCCAGGGTGGTGAACGGGTAGTCGGCCACCTCCGGTCGGGCGGCGCTGGCCGAGGAGAGCAGGGTAGACTTCCCGGCATTGGGGTAGCCGACCAGCCCGACATCGGCGATGATCTTCAACTCCATCTCCAGCGTCCGCTGTTCGCCCGGCTCGCCCTTCTCGGCGATGCGCGGGGCCTGGTGGATCGACGTGGCGAAATGGACGTTGCCCAGCCCGCCCTTGCCGCCCCGTGCCACGCGCAACACCTGCCCCGGCTCGATCAGGTCGGCTTCGATGATCGTGATCAGGTCGGCTTCCAGCGGGTCGGTGCTGATGATGCGGACCTGGGTCCCCGGCGGCACGTCAATATAGATGTCTGCGCCGTTGGCCCCGTGTTGCTTGCGGTGCGCGCCCTGGCCCCCGTTGTTCGCCACAAAACTCTTGCGATAATAAAACGGCAGCAGCGTGTTCAGTTCGGAGGTGGCGCGCAGAAAGACGTGTCCCCCCCGGCCCCCGTCGCCGCCATCGGGACCGCCCTTGGCGACATACTTTTCGCGGCGCATACTGGCACTGCCCGCGCCCCCGTCGCCCGCTTTGACGGTGATTTTTGCTCGATCATAAAATGGCATGATAACTTCTCCCTGATAATAGCCCACCACAGAGGACACAGAGAACACCGAGATGTGCTACTCTGGGCGTGTGGTGTGTTCGGTTGTAATTCGTTCTGTTGCCAGGGCGATCATGTCCTGGTCGCCGGGCCAGGGGAGCCGGGTCGCGGCCTCCCCGATCGGCACCCAGCGCACGGTGTCCACCTCGCCGGGTTGGGGAACCAGGGCGGCGCTGGGGTCTTGCGCGGCGATCAGGAAGTGCGTGACAACCTTGGTGGTGGGCCGCCCGCTGCGCCCGGTGATCGGGTAGCGAAGGGTGCCCAGTGGGCCGATGATCCGCCCCTGGATCCCGGTCTCTTCCTCGATCTCGCGCAGCGCGGCAGCTTCGGGGGTTTCGCCCGGCTCCAGGTGCCCCTTGGGCAGGCTCCAATCGGCAAAGCGCTTGCGCTCGACCAGCAGCACTTCGGGGCCAGCCGCACCGGGGCGATAGACGACGCCGCCCGCCGAGTGTTCTTCCTCGCCGGTGGGGGTCTGGATGGTGTAACGTTCGCTGGGCATGGCCTTCTCCTTTTCGCACCGCTGGCGGCACAGAGCATACAAAGATCGTTGACGGATTAACGTCAACTCTATATTGTACCCGGTTATGCCAGATTAATCCAGTGGATCAGGGCAGGCCAATTGGCGAGGATGTACTCGGCTCCGGCGGCGCGGAGGTTGGCCGGGGTGTCGGCCCCCCAGTCCACGCCCACGGCGGCGGTCCCGGCGGCGCGGGCGGCCTGCATGTCGAACACGCTGTCGCCCACGTAGCAGACATCGGTGGGGTCCAGGCCCAGCGTGGTGCAGCCGAAAAGGACCGGGTCGGGGTCGGGTTTGTGGCGATGGGTGTTTTCGTGGGT
>JBBSAN010000366.1:0-6781 GCA_038252265.1 Chloroflexia bacterium | reverse complement strand
TGGGGGTATTGGTCGGGGCCGGAGGCGCGCAGGTGTTGAGCAGCACCGAGACGTTGCGGGTGTCATAGTTAGCCGTAATCAGATCGGGGTTGCCATCGCGGTTGAAGTCCCCCACCCCAACAGCGGCGGGGTGGGGCGGTGGGACCGTACCCACCATGTAGGTGGTGGCTGCCCCGAAGCTCCTTGCCCCGTCGCCCAGTAGCACCGCCACGTTGTTCATGCCCGAGTTAGCCGTAGCCAGGTCGGGATTACCGTCCCGGTTGAAGTCCCCCACCGTGACTGCTTTTGGGAAGGGGAGCGGGCCCGCCGCATAGTTGACGGCAGCCCCGAAGCTCCCCGCCCCGCCGCCGTGCGCAACCGCTAGGCCATCTGCTCGCGCAAGCTCGCGTTTTCCGGCAGCGGCGGTGGGTCCGGCGGCGCGAAGTAGGCCCGCCAATCCCGCCCATGAGCCTGCCGTCCGGTGGCGATATGCGCCGTACTGCCCCGGCTATCCCGCCTTGAGCCGGGTGGTCGTGGATCTCGCCCCCTACCGAGGGTATGCGCTCCGCATCCGCTTCCGCCTGGGTAGCGATGACTATGCTGGCGCGCCCGGGTGGGTGATTGATGACCTGACGGTCTTGCCCGCCCTGGGCGCATCAGGGTCGTTCTTTACGTGCTGTTCGCAGTTAGGATACGTAGCGGGGCAAAATGGGCCAAGCTGCGGAAGCTGTGTGCTATAATGCGGGCATGAGCAAAGAGCTGGGCCGGGCAGTGGGGGAGCTGCCGGATGTAGCGGTGCTGGACCCCCGCTGGGGCGGGACGCCCCTGCCTGGGGCCGAGGGGGCGCTCGATGCGGCGCTGGCGGCGCTAACCCTTCCCGGCTTGCGCGCGGTGGCCGGGGCGCGGGGCCTCGCCGTCCGTGGGGCCGGACGGGAGGCACTGATCGCCGCGATCCGGGCGCATCTCCTCGATGCGGGTGCCCAGGCGGCGGTGATCGGCGGACTGGCTCCGCCGGAGCGGGCCGCGTTGGCCGCCGCCCGCGTGCTGGGTTGGACCCGCCAACCGGTGTTGCCGGGCCAGGTCCAGCGGCTCCTCGGCCAGCTCGGCGTGCCGGAACGCCAGGCGACGGACGCGGTGGCGACCTTGCGCGAACGAGGGCTGCTGCTGCCCCAGCCGGTCGGGGGCGGACGCGCCCGGCCTGACGGCCCAGTCCTCCTGCCCGCCGGTCCCGCTGCGGCGCTCCTGCCGCTCTTGCCCGTGCCACCGCCCGTGACGGTGCCCGCACCCCCGCCCGCCGCAATGGGCACCCCGACGCTGCCCAAGCTGGACGCCCTGCTCGACGCCCTGGCGGCGGAACCCCTCCCCGTCCTGCCCGCGCAGGAGACCTATCGCGGGCAGAGCCTGTGGGACTGGCCCCCCTGGTTCGCGCTGGAAGCACCACCAGCCCGCCGCGGGGGGTGGGGCTGGCAGGAGCCACAGCGCGGCATCCGAGTGGTGCCGCCGACACTCCCGGTGTTCGCGCCGGACGCCGCTGCGCGCTGGCAGCGGGCGGGGGGCCTGGCCGCTGCCGCCGAGGCCAGCTACTGGTTCTTCTTGCTCACCCGCCTGGGGCTGCTCCGGCTGGCGGGCGAGGAGGTGGTGGCGCTGCCCGGCCCGGTCCAGGCGTTCCGCGCCCTGGCCCCTGCTGTGCGCCTGGCCCGTGTGATCGAAACCGGCCTGGCCTTGCGCGAGTGGAATGAGCTGGATCAACTGCTGGACGCCGATCCGCTGCTCGCCAGCCCACGCCCGACGAAGTGCAGCGCCAGGTGCTGGAGGTGCGCCAGGCGGTGGTCGCCTTGCTGGCCTGGCTGCCCGTTGGCCCCTGGTACGACCGCGCCACCCTGGTCGGGCTGGTCCGGCGCTTTTTCCCCGACCTGCCCGGCGCACTCGTACCGAATCTCTATGACCCCGGCAATAGCGACTATGCGTCCTGGTGGCTGGCCGAGCCGGGCGCGAACGGCGGCTGGCAACGGTTGCGCTGGCGCACTGCCGAGGGCTGGTCGCAAACGATGGGCCGCCTGGTGGAACAGACGCTCACGGGACCGCTCCACTGGCTGGGCCTGGTGGCCCACGCCGGAACCGCGCTGCGGCTGACCGCTGAGGCGGGGCCGGGCCTGAGCAGGCGGCCCGCGCCGTTGGGCGCGGTGCAACCCGTCAGCGCCCCCGCCCCGACAGATGCGGCCCCGGTGCTCACCTTCCCCCCGTCGCCCCCCGGCGACCCGCTGCCGCGCCTGGCGCTCGATCCCCGCCGCGCCACCCTGGACGACCAGGCCATGCTGGTCGCCCTGGCGACCCCTTTGCGCTACGCCCCCGATTCCTATCTCTACCGGCTGGAACCGGTGGGCTTGCGGCGGCTGACGGCGCAGGGACACGACCCGCAGGCGGTGCAAGCCACGCTGGCCCGGCTCGCGGGGGGCGCCCTCCCGGCGGCGGTGGCCGCGCCGCTGGCCGACTGGCTGGCCCGCTATGGCCGCGTGCGGCTGACGCGGGGGCTGGCGCTGGTCCGCTTCGACGACCCCACCACCCTGATCGCGCTGCGCGCCGCGACCCCGCTGGCCGGGCTGATCCTGCACCAGTTTTCGCCCCAGCTGATCGCCATCGCCGCCGAGGCGGTGCCGGTGGTGACGGCGCTGTGCGAACGCGCTGGCTACACCCCCCGGCTGGCGCGGCCCGGTGCCGAGGTTCCGGCATGAGCGGACCCACGCTGCCGCAACTGCTGAACGCCCTCTCGGTGACGGCCCTGCGCGCCGTGGCCGAAGGGCGCGACATCAAGGGCACGGGTACCCGCAAAAGCGAACTCGTGACCGGCCTGGTTGCCCAGGCCGGGGACCCGGCCACCCTGCGCCGGATGCTCGACCAACTCAGTCCGCCGCAGCGCACCCTGCTGGAGCGGCTGTTGCCCTATCCCGGCCTGCTGCCGGGCGCGCTGGTCCAGGCACTGGCCCAGGACGCGGGTCTGATCGATCCCCCGGCGCAGGGGAGCTACCCGTACTTCGGCTATTACCAGCCGTTGCCGGGCAACCGGGCGGCGGCCAGCAGCCGAAATCTGGCCGACCTGGTCGCAGGGCTGGCCTGGCGGCTGCTGGCGCTGCCAGCCAACGAGGGCTACGGGCAGTTGGACCTGGGGATGGGGCAGTATGTGGTGGTGCCTGCCCCGGTGCGGGCCGGGCTGGTGGCGGTGCTGGCCCCCACCGTCCCGCCGTCATCGTCGCCCCCGCCGGAGACCGTGCGTCCCGCCGATACACGGACGCTGCAACGGGCGCTCTTTCAGGTCTGGCTGACGGCGCGGGCCAGGCCGCTGGGGCTGACCCAGGCCGGGCTGCTGCGGAAAGCCGACACGCGCCGCCTGGCCGCCGCGCTGGGGGTGGCACCGAGCGATTTCACCGACGAGACGGACCTGCCCTATGTCTACCTGGCCCGGCTGGTCGCGCAAGGGATCGGGTTGCTGCTGGTGGCGGAGAACCGGCTGGAGGTGGCCCCCCGCGCCCGCGCCGCCCGCTTCCTTGACCTGCCGCCCGGAGCCGCCGCCACCGCCTTGCTCGATGCCTGGCTGACCAGCGGCCTCGGCCCCCTGATCGGCCTCCTGGTGCCGGTATTCAACCAGACGCTCCGCGAGCCGCCGCCGCCGGACACCTTCCAGCGGGGACTGCACCGCCTCGCCGGGGTGCTGGCCGGGCTGTCCGACGGGTGGATCGCCGTCGAAGCGTTCATCGCCTGGCTGCGCCTGCATCATTTTGGCCTGTTTGCCCTCGACACCCCCGATCCACTCCAGGAGCAAGCGCTGGGCAGCCGCATGTTCCACTCGTCCTACTCGCTGCGCGACCCGTGGGACGGCCTGGAGGGCACGCTAGTGCGAGCGGCACTGCGCGGGCCGCTCCACTGGCTGGGGGTGGTGGATCTGGGCGGTGGGCCGGACCCCGACCGCTTCCGGGTGAGCGCCACAGGTCGGGCCATGATCGCTGCGCTGGGCGATGTTGGCGCGGCCCATGCCCTCACCCTGCCCACCGAGCCGGGCCGCGTGGTCGTCCAACCCAACTTCGAAATCGTCGTGGTGGGCGACGTGCCGCTGCCGCTGCTGTTCCAGTTGGGCGAGGTGGCCGTGCTGGCGCAGGCCGACCGGGCCATCGCGTTCCAGATCACCCGTGAGTCGGTCTTTGCCGCGCTGGCCGCGGGCTGGACCGGCGACCAGATCCAGCACCTGTTGAGCAAGGCCAGCGCCACCCCGCTGCCCCAGAATGTCGTCCGCAGCCTGCGTGATTGGGCGGCGGCCCAGGAGCAGATCGTCATCACCCCCGGCGCAGCGCTCCTCAGCGTCACCGACCCCGCCCTGCTCGACGCCCTGCTGGCCGACCCGGCGGTGGGGCCACTGCTGGGTGAACGGCTGGGTCCCACCCACATCCTGGCTCCCGCCGACGGGCCGGGGCAGGCGGCGCTCGACGCGGCCCTCCTGGCGCGTGGTGAGTTGCCCGCCACCAGCGACCTAGATCGGGAAGGGCCAGCCCCGGCCTTCCGTTTCGACAACGCCGGGCGCGTGACCTGGACCACGCCGGTGCCCGACCTGCGGCTGCTTGGGCTGCTGGCCCCGCTCGCCGCATCCGAGGCGGACGGCACGCTGCGGCTGCTGGACGCCGCCCCCGGTCCCAGCGGCCCGCGCACGGCGGAGGAGGCTTTGGCCCTGCTGGGGCGGCTGGCGGCCTGGCATCGCGGCCCCCTGCCCCCGGCAGTGGTCGCCCGCATCCAGGGCTGGGGGGGATTAGCCGGACACGCCCGCGTCGAACCGGCCCGCCTCCTGGTGCTGGACCGCCCGGAGATCCTCGCCGCCCTTCTCGCCGACCCCGCCCTCGCCGCCTTCCTGACCGCGCTGCCCGCCTCTGCCGCTGTCCTGACTCTCGCGCCCGACGCTCCCCCTGCCAACCAGGCCCGCTTCCGCGCCGCTCTCTTGCGCCACGGCCTGATCCTGACCGGGGACGACGGGCCAGGCGACGCCACCAGCACGTGAACGCCAGCGGGGCTGACCCCCGCATAAGTCAAACACGACTGCTGCAAAGTCCTGCGGCTCAAGTGGGTCAGCGGTGAAAGTCACACTCCCTGACCTGACTCCAGATCCTGCTACTCCGTCAGCAACTACGCATCCGGCAACGACACCATCCGCAAACACCTCGTGTTTCCCGCTGGGAGAAGTTCGCTCTGGCCGTCCTTGTCGGCAAACTCACCGGCTGCGGGCGCGACACGAAAACCACGTTGAACGCGGTGCTGCTCTTGTTCAAGCCGGATCCCGTCCTGTGCTGGCACCGTGAGTTGGTCCGCCGCAAGTGGACTTTCAGTGAGCGACGCAAGTCTGGTCGGCCAGCCACTGATGTGCAGATCAAAGAGCTATTGCTGCGCCTGGCCCAAGAAAACCCGCGTTGGGGCTACGGCAAGCTGCAGGGTGAGTTGCGCAAGCTCGGTCATGACATCGGCCGCTCAATTGTCAGAGATCTATTGAAGAGACAGCACGTGCCGCCCGCTCCCCAGCGGGCTAAGAAAGCCAGCCGTTGGGGAAGCTTCTTGAGCCATTACCGCGAGCAGTTTCTTGCTGGCGACTTCTTTACCGTTGAGACGGTCTGGCTGACAACTCTTTACGTGTTTTTCTTCATTGAGTTGGGCAACCGTCGTGTGCATTTTGCGGGTTGTACGGCGCACTCGACCGCCGAGTGGGTCACGCAGCAAGCCCGGCAGCTAACTTGGACGGTGCAGGACGAGCAGAAATCGATACGTTTCCTGATCCGAGACCGTGATGCGAAGTTCACGGGAAGCTTCGACACAGTGTTCGCTGCGGAAGGCATCGAGATAGTGCAGACGCCCTACCGCGCGCCCAAGGCGAACGCGTTTGCCGAGCGATGGATCCGCTCAGTGCGGGGGAATGTCTGGACCGGCTGTTGATACTGGGCGAAGGGCATCTACGCCGAGTGATGATTGAATACGTCGAGTATTACAACCGCGCTCGCCCGCACCAGGGCATTGAGCAGCGCTGTCCGATACCCATCGAGCGCGACCGCAGAGAAGGTCCGGTCAAATGTCGTGATGTACTCGGGGGCATCGTCCATGATTACTACCGCGAGGCGGCCTGACCTCTCATAAACGGCGGATGAGGTTTCCGCACCCTACAGGATATACCCCCCCCTAATCCTGCATTGGGACGGCACAACGTGGACCGTCATACCTAGTACAGCGAGGCCCAAATGAACCTATGGTATAATGGAGCATGGCCCTATTCTGGTTGCCCACCCTATTTCATAGGAGGTTCGCATGCGTGGTCCCCAACCCCCTGCCGTCTGTCTCTCGGCCGCGGAACAGACGGCCTTGGCGGTGCTGCTGCGTCAGCACTCCACCCCGCAACAAGTGGCCCTGCGCGCCCGCGTCGTCTTGGCCGCCGCCGCCGGGCTCAATAATGCCCAAATTGCCCGTCAGTATGCGGTTAGTCTCGATCTCGTCCGCCTCTGGCGTGACCGCTGGCGCGGCTTGCCAGCCACCTCCTTGGCCGACCTGCCCGTCGCCGACCGGCTCACCGATGCCCCCCGCCCGGGGCGGCCAGCCACTATTACCGCCGCCCAAACCTGCCAAATCGTCGCCCTGGCTTGTGCCGCCCCGGCCACCACCGCCCGCCCGCTGAGCCAGTGGACCGCCCGCGAACTCGCCGACGAAATCTGCAAGCAAGGCATCCTGGAGCGCATGTCCCCCCGCCATGCGGCCCGGTTGCTAAAAAGGGGGACCGCCAACCGCA
>JBBSAN010000365.1:0-6822 GCA_038252265.1 Chloroflexia bacterium | reverse complement strand
GGTCGCTGCCGGGGCCGGGGCCCTCGTCGTGACGGTGGCGGCCCTGTTCCTCTATGCGCCGTTCTTCCTCAGCTTCAAGACTGTCGCGGTCAGCGGCGGCAGCCCGATTCGCTTTATCGAAGTCGGTGATCCGGCGCGCCCATGGATGCGGCGTACATTCCTGAGCGAATTCCTGTCGATCTGGGGGTTGTTCATCTTCATCGCGGGCAGCTACCTGGCCCAGCGCCTGTGGCATTTCCCCTGGCGCGAGGCCGTGACCGACTGGGGCCGCTGGGTCGGCGGGGTCGGGCGGCTCAGCCCAGAGGGCAGCGTATCGCCCCCGGAACCGCCCGCCACGCCCGCCCCCCTCCCGCCCATCCGCGATCTGGGCACACCCGGTCTACCCCGTGAGGGGAGCTATAGCTCGGTGTTGCCCTCCAGCAACGGGCACAGTGCGGACGCCAATGGGGTGGCCGCGCCGCTCTCCGCAGCCGAACCAGCCCAGCCGCTACTGATCAGCAGCGGGCACCGCGCGGATGCTGATGAGGTAGCCGCGCCCGGCCCGACCCAGCCGCTGCCGAGCTTTGGCTTCATGCCCGGCTTTGAGCCGCTGGATACCATACCAGGCGACGGGGAACTGGAACCCGGCTTGCACGCCGCCACAGCTTTGCAGGCAGATACGGCCCCCGTCAACGGCACCGACGAAAGGGCCGACCACTATGCGTTAGACGATAGCGGTGCCCTGGGCCAGACTCTCGATGACGACGAAGTGTTCCGCCACAGCACCCGCCAGCGCCATAATGCCTTCCTGTCCCCGCTCCATGATGAACCGAACGACTACACCGGCGAGGCCAACGGCTACGATACTCCCGCCGACCTGGACGCCGAATCGGTCCCGCCCGCGACCCGCCGCTCCATGCCACTGGACGGCCCCGACCGCGAGCCAACCTACACCGTGCGGGTGCCCGCCGACGCGCTGGCCGTAGGCAGCAATGATGCCCCGGTGGACGCCGCCGAGGCCCCGGCGGACTACACCAACGACGAACTGACCCACGAGACCGCCCCGGATGGTGCGGCGGCGTCCCCCGTGGGCGATCCCGCCCCGCTGGAGCCCCATCCTATCGCCCAGCCCGCACTGATGGAGGCCGCGCCGGTCCTCGCCTTCGCGGCTTCGGCCTCGGCTGGCGATGACGCGGGCACACTGGCCGAGGGCGGGGACGCCCCCGCGCCGTTCGACGACGAGCCGGAGACGATCTACCTGTTCGGCTCGCCGGAGGCTGTGGACGACGCGCCGGAGATCGACGCCCCGTCGTTTGCCGGGGAGCCAGACGCGGGCGCGGAACCGGACTCTTTGCCCGCCACGCCGGATGAGGCTGCGCCGGACGACGGCTCGATCCATGTGGCTCCGGCCTCCGAGGATATGCCGGCCTCCGATAGTGACCCACTGGTGGAAGCCGAGTCTGTTGAGCCGAGCGCCACAGTGAGCAACGTAGTGGAAAGCCCCGCCGACCGGCTGCTGACGATGTCGGATATGGCCCCGCCCCCGCCCCCGCCCGTGGTTGTGGTGGAACCGCGCCAGCGCGGCGTGGTCCCTGCCGGGATCGGCCTGCTGTTGCTGGGGTTGACCGGGGTGGCCGTGCTGGGCCTGCTGGTGAAGCAGGAATGGCTGCTGGCGCTGCTGACCCTGCTGATCGGCGGGCTGGTGGCGACCCACCTGGGGGGGGTGCGGGCACCGGGCACCCTGTTCGGCGGCTTGCTGTTGGTCGTGGGCTTGGGCGTGGCGATGGCGGTGGAAGTGGTCTACCTGGCCGACTTCCTGGCCGGGGGCGACACCTTCCGCATGAACACCGTCTTTAAGTTCTACATGCAAGTGTGGGTGCTGCTGTCAATGGGATCGGCGGTGGCGATCTATAGTATGATCGGGCCGCAGGGGAGTCGCCTGATCCGCCGGGTGGTCCCGGCTCCCGCCGCGCCGCTGCCCGGTGCTGCGGCCAACCTGACGTTCCCCCCCACAGTCGCCGCCACGGCTGGGGCAACGGCGGAGCCGCCCGCCCCGGCAGATCCCGCCGACTATCTCGCCTTTATGCCGTCTGCCGAGCGTGACGCCGCTATGGCCCCGGCAGAGGATGAAGATCCCCTCGGCTGGCTGGTGCCACCGGGTAGCAGCACTTCCGTCCTCCCACCCATGCCCGCCGCGCCCGACCGTGATGCAGCCGAGGAAACGGCGGACCCGCTGATCGCTCCCGTGGTCTCCCTGGATGTGGATGCTGCGCCAGAGGCAGCCGACACACCGCCGTCCGACGATAGCGCGGTGTTGGTGGACCCGAACGCGGTCGGGGCTGATAGCGTGCCGGTGGATGCCGTGCTCGAATCGCCCGACGATGCCACCCTGGCACCTGATGACACCGCGTCTCCGTTTGCGCCGTCCACTGACACGCCCACCATATCGGACGATGCGCCCCTGTCGCCGGATGCGGACGAAATCAATCCCACGCCGCCCAGCAACGCAGACACGTCTTCGGACGAGGGCGCGGTGCTGGTCGATCCGAACGCGGTGGGGGCCGACAGCGTGCCGGTGGATGCCGTGCTCGAATCGCCCGACGATGCCACCCTGGCCCCCGATGTCGCCGAGGACGAGCGCCCCGCGCCGCCCCCGACGCGACCCGGCCTGGGTCCGGGCACCTATGATCCCGACGCCCTCTCGCCGCCCGGCAAGGACGATGCGGAGCCGCCCGCGAATCTCCCCACCGTACCGCCGACCTGGAGTGACCCCGAAGGCGCGGCGATCGCCGATGCTGCCGAGGAACAGGCCGCGCTGCCTGCTGAACCGGGCGAGGTCCGCCTGGAAGGGCATGAGATCGTCACGCACGATGCTCCGGTAGAGGCGGATGTGCCTGCTGCGCCGGGCGTGGAGCCGCCCACCGGTGCCTCTCTCATCGCGGGATCGGCCCTGTCGGCAGCCCGCCGGGTCCGCCGCCCGCCGGTGCGCCGCCCATCCGCCGCCGCTCCGCCGCCTGCCGATGCGCCCCTTGCGCCGTTCGCTGAGGCTGTGGCCCCCGCCACGCCGGATGCAGGGCCGGTCGAAGAACCGGCGAGCATGGCCGCCCCCTTGCCCGCAGTAGGCGATGGTGCCCCGCTCGTCGCGGCGGAAGCGTCTGCCGTCGATCAACCTGCCGACGAGTCACCGGTCCAGCCGCAGTGGGCAGCCCCGGTGGCGGCAGTGACGGGGTCCCCGGACTATGAGCCACCGGAAGAAGCCCCGGCTGGCGAGGTGTTGTCCATGTCCAACGAGGAGCCACTGTGGACTGCCTCGGCTGCCGACACGGTGCCTCCGTCGAGCGACGAGTCGCAATGGGCGGTTCCGGTTGACGGTCTATCCCCGGCGAGCGACGAGTCGCAGTGGGCAGCCCCGGTTGCCGATGTGTTGCCTCCGTCGAGCGACGAATCGTTGTGGGCGGCCCCGGCTGCCGATGTGTTGCCTCCGTCGAGCGACGAATCGTTGTGGGCGGCCCCGGCTGCCGACCTGTTGCCTCCGTCGGGCGAGGATTTGCAGTGGGCGGCCCCGGTTGCCGACACCGTGTCCCCGTGGAGCGGTGAGGCGCACTGGGTGGATCCGGCGGCCTATGCGACCGACCAGCCCACTCGCGTGCTGACTGCCGCCCCGCTGGGGCCGGTGGTTGTTGCAGAACGCGAAGCCCTGGAACCCCGCAGTGGCCCGTTCCGCGCCGGGGTGAAGACGGTCTGGTATGTACTGTTTGCCATTCTGCTGCTGGCGAGCTTTGTCTTCACCGTGGTTGGGACCAAAGCGCGGGTAGAAGACCGCTTCCCTGACCGCACGCAATGGCCCGCCCTCGGCACGCTCAACGGCATGGACTGGATGAACGACGCCCAGCTTCAACTGTGCTTCAACGGCAACCAGACCTGTGGCACGATCATCTACAAGTTCGAGCGCGAGGCGCTGGACTGGTTGCGCACAAATGTGAACGGCGCGCCGGTCGTGGCCGACGACCCGCACGACTACTATCGCGAGAGCGGCTGTATGGTCGCCACCTATACCGGCCTGCCGATCCTGCTCGGCCCGCAGCACGAGGGCGAGCAGCGCTACGACTGGCAGGTCAGCGAGCGCAGCGGCGACGCCGAAGAGTTCTTCCGCACCGACAGTGTGGACCGGGCGCGCATCCTGATCGCCAAGTACGATATCGTCTATATCTACGTGGGCCAGGTCGTCCGCATCTCGCGCCGCGATATCCCCGGCGCGGTCTCGAAGTTCGATGATATGGTGCAGGCCAACCTGCTCGAAGTGGCGTACAAAAACACCGCCGTCACGATCTATAAGGTGAAGCAGGCGGCGGGCCAACTGGGCAGCGAGCCGGGCAAGCCCCGCCCCTCCCCGACGCCCAAGCCGACCCCGACCGAGCCGCCGCTGGGCACGGATCCGAAGCTGATCGCGCTCGAAGCGGCAGTGCAGCAGAACCCGACCGACGCGGCGGCGCGGCTGGAACTGGGCAGTTACTACCGCGATCATAAGAACTTCTCCAAAGCGGTGGTCCAGTTCCAGGAAGTCTTGAAGCTGTCGCCGCGTGACGTGTCCACCTACCAGACCCTGGGCGACACGCTCCAGGAGATGGGCGATGACGCCGGGGCGCTGGCCGCCTGGGAAGCGGCGGTGAAGCAGGTGCCTGATAACCCCGACGCGCACAACAAGGTCGGCATCGCCTACAGTGCCCGTGGCCGCTACGACGACGCGATCCGCGAGTTCTCGGATACGGTTCGCCTCAATCCCAAGTTTGTCGAAGCCAGCTTCCACCTGGGCGAGGTCTACGAAGTCTTGCAACAGAAGGACAAGGCGATCCAGGCCTACCAGGCGGTCATCGCCAACGGCGCGGACACCGATTGGGCACGCCAGGCACAAACCAAGATCAACGGGCTGAAGTAAGGCGCAATGTATGATCGCTGAGCGATCAAGCATCGATCATCGGTCTGCATGACTCTTGCAACGTTGATCTGTCAGAATTGCATAGACGGTTGGCGTAAGGGCGTCCGGCGGACGCCCCTACAGTAGCTTCTCACCGTTCAATGACTTTGCACGCGCTATGCGTAGATTCTGTATAGCTATTGCAGTGTCAATCGGTGCTGGTTGACCCTACTCTGTCATCCTGAGCGCAGCGAAGGATCTTCTTGGTGGTCAGAGGGGTGAAGGGAAGCACCAAACGCTTCGGCAGCGATCTAGGTACTCTAACAAGATCCTTCGCTGCGCTCAGGATGACAGATGGTGACAATTTAGACTTGGTAGCGATACGCGATGTATTGGGTTAGAGACAAAACGGCAGCAGACAACCCAGGCCACTATCAAATTGACTGGGCAGCAATCAAGAAAGCTATAAACCTGGAAAGGCGAGGGACCATACGTGGTTGAAGCGATTATCTGGTGGGTGATGCTGGAGGTGCTGGGGCTGGCTGCTCTGCCGCTGGCCTGGACGGTGCTGCGGCGGTTGCCCGATCGCGGCTATGCCTTCGCCAAAATCCTGGGCGTGGTGCTGGTCGGCTACATCATGTGGCTGGCGGCCATCCTGCAACTGTCGCCGTTCGCCGCGCCGCTGGCCTGGGCGGCGGTGGTCCTTGTGGCGCTCGTGTCGGTGTGGCTGGCGCGGCGCAACGGCGGGGTGGTGTGGGCCGAGATCCGCGCCTTCTTCCGCCAGCGGTGGAGCTACTGGGTGACCGCCGAAGTGCTGTTCACCCTGGCCTTCGTGGCGATGGTGCTGATCCGCGCCTACTCGCCCAACATCCGCATCACCGAACAGTACATGGACTTTGGCTTCTTGAACAGCATCATCAAGAACCAGACCATGCCCCCGCCCGACCACTGGCTGGCCGGATGGTCGATCAACTACTATTACCTGGGCTACAGCCTGATGGCGAGTCTGACCCTTCTCTCGTCCCTGCCCACCGAGATCGGCTACAACCTGTGCATGGCAACACTGTTTGCCCTGACCGCGCTGGGGTCGTTCGGTATCGTCTATAACCTGGTGCAGGGCACCCTCTCGCCGGGGCGCTTGCGGGCGCGGCGGACCACGCACGCGGCCAATATGCCTACCCGGCGCAGCCGCCGCGATCCGCAGGCGGCATCCGCCACGGTCACAGAAGAATTGATCGACCCGGCGGCGGATGAGAGCATAGACGGAGTGATCGATCCGGTGGTGGACGAGGGGGACGGCGCGGTCGCCGCCCGGCCACGGGTGCTGATGCCGCCGAAACCGGCCATCGGCGCGTTGCTGGCCGGGATCCTGGCCGCGCTGATGATCGTCGGGATGGGCAATCTGGTCGGCGCGCAAGAAGTGTTGCAGCAAGGCAAGACGAGCCAGAACTTCGACTACTTCACCTTGCCGACCCGCGTCATCCATGACACCGACCCCGCCACCGGCTACCGCGACGACTACGGCAACATCACCGAGTTCCCACTATTCAGCTTCCTCTTGAACGACATGCATCCCCATGTGATGGCCTTGCCGCTGATGTTGCTGGGGCTGGCGCTGGCGTTGTCGCTGCTCAAGCTGGGCGGCGGCGCGGCGGTGGGGCGGCCACGCTGGCTCCAGGATGTGGGTCTGACCTGGCGCACCACCGAGGGCCGCGTCCGCCTGGTGGTGACGGCGATCGTGATCGGCATGATGTACGGTCTCAACACCTGGGACTATCCCACCTACATGCTGATCGTGCTGGCCTGCCTGGCCTGGCCTGCGCTGGCGGCCCGCTTTGACCCTCACCCGGTCAACGAGGCCGAACTGGAGGAGCGCGGCACCTGGGCACGCCTGACCGCCTGGACGGGCAGCCGGGTCGGCTGGTGGT
>JBBSAN010000364.1:0-6826 GCA_038252265.1 Chloroflexia bacterium | reverse complement strand
TTGAAGACTATTTCACCCACGAATTGCGCGACCAACCTTATCTGGTCGCGGCCTTGCACCAGCGCCTGCGCCAGGTGAATACCAGCTTCCGCGCCAATCTGCTCAGCGCCAAGATCGATCAGGCCCTCAGCCATCCCCTGCCGCCGCCCGCCGGTAAAGACCCGCCATGACCACGCTCCGCCAGCTTTTCCTGGACCACTACGGCAGCGACCCCGATCTGCGGGTCCGCGCACCGGGGCGGGTCAACCTGATCGGGGATCACACCGACTACAACGGCGGCTTCGTGCTGCCCGCCGCCATTGACCACGAGATCACCATCGCGGCGGCGGGGCGAGCCGATGAACGGATCTGCGTCTACGCGCTGGCCTATGACGAGCGGGTGGAGTTCGAGATCAGCGCGCCAGGGGTGGCCGAGGCGCTGGCTGCCCACCATTGGAGCACCGAGGCACGGTCGGCGGTGGCCTGGCTGGCGGCGGGCGGCGGGCCGCTCACCGGGGCCGATCTGGTCATCGCCTCCGACCTGCCGGGGGGCGGCTCCGGGTTGAGCATGTCGGTGGCGCTGCTGGTCGGGCTGCTCTATACCTTCGGCACCCTGGCGGGCGAGACTCCCCCCCGCGCCTGGCTGGCCTCGGCGGCCCAGGCCGTGGAGAACGAGCAGATCGGCGTGCCGGTGGCGCCGATGGACCCGCTGATCATCGCCCAGGCGCGGGCGGGCCAGGCCCTGCTAGTGGACTGCCGGTCGCTAGAGATCAAGGCGGTACCGCTCCATCTGGCTGAGGCCGGGGTGAGCCTGGTCGTGGTCCACACGGGGGTGAGCGGGGGCCTGGCCGATGGGGAGTTCGCGCTGCGCCGCCGCCAGTGCGCGGAGGCCACCACCCGGCTGATCGCGTTGCTGCCGGGCATGGGCATCCGCTCCCTGCGCGATGTGTCGCCGGAGATGCTCTACCGGGTGGAAGGGAAGCTCGACCCGCTGATCCTCCGCCGCGCCCGCCACGTCGTGACCGAGAACTGGCGCGTGCTGGAAAGCGTCTGGGCGCTGAACGTCGCCAACCTGGAGGCACTGGGCCGCTTTATGAGCGCCTCGCACGCCAGCCTGCGCGACGACTACGCGGTCAGCAGCCCCGAACTGGACCTGCTGGTCGGCCTCAGCCAGGCGCAGCCCTATGTCTGGGGTGCCCGCCTTACCGGCGCAGACAGCGGTGGGACTACTGTCCACCTGGTGCAAACCGAGGCCCTCCCCGCCTTCACCCGCGACGTGGTCGAGGCCTATGCCACCCAGAGCGGGCACACGCCCCGCATCACTATCACCCAGGCCGTGAACGGCGTCAGCGCTGTCAACGGATTATGAAACGGATTAAACGGACGACGGCTTTGGTAAAGAGCATCCATCCGTTTAATCCGCTTCATAATCCGTTGACAGCGCTTCGTGGTTCAAGTCGCGCTCACCCCGGCATGGGGGCCAGCACGTGGCGGCGGCGCAGGTCCAGCGCCTGCCAGACCACAAACAGGATCGCCAGGTAGAGCGGCGACAAGCCCAGCAGCCACCCGGCCCAGACCGGGATCGCCGCCGGGCCGCTCACCGCCACCGGCGTGTCTACCGTGCTCGGTCCTTGCGGCCCGTTGACTTCCAGGTGCAAGGTCCACGCGCCGACCACATTGGCCGTAACGAGCACTTCCTGCACGCCTGGCCCGTCGGTCGGGTCGGGGCGCACGGTGAGGGTGCGCGGGGTCGAGTTCGTCGTGCCTGCCGGGCGCAGGGTGGCTTTCACCTGCTGGAACACCGGGCTACCGGGCAGCGGGGCCAGGGTCAGCGAGGCCGCCTGCTCGGTGCGCGGCAGCGAGTAGTAGCTGATCTTGATCCCATACGGCCCCGCCTGCACCGTCTCTTCCTTCAACGGCGACGCCGCGTGTGCCCCCGCTGTCACCGGCAGCAATAACCCCAGCAGCAACACGCTCAACAGCCCAAAAGCGCGTAATCCGCACTTCGCACTCCGCATTCCGCAATTCATCCTGTGCCTCCTTACCCGTTCACCGAGCGAATGACGCGGCCCCACCAGACCCCGGCCCAGCCACTGACCAGCGCCAGGGCGATCACCACCGGCACCGTGCCCAGCAAGATCGCCCCGTAATCGGGATAGATTACCGACGGGTCCAGGTGCAACATCCAGGGTTGCTCTGCGGCGAGCAGGATCAGCACACCGAGCATCGCCGCGCCGGGCAGTGCCGCCATCCGCAGGCCGGGTCGCCCACGGGTCAGCAGCCACGCGCCGTCGATCAGCAGGCCGACCAGCGGCACCAGCAGCGGCGTAACAAAGGCGACGAAGGCGACGTTGAGACCGCCCGCCTGCCGGTACTGGAGATTTTGCCAGTGGACCAGCAGATCGACCATGCCGACCACGCTCTGGCCGAAGGTTAATTGCCAGCCGGTCACCAGCAGCCCGACCACCGTCGCCACGCCCACGCGCCCGGTGCCGACCAGCGCCGCCACCAGGCAGAGCGGGATCGCCGCCGCCATCACCAGCGGCCAGTTCGCCAGGGTCACCGCGCCCAGCCCCCATAGCCGCTCGGTGTACCCGGCAGAGATGACGTTGACCAACCCCAGGCTGAGCAGGCCGAAGAAGGCCAGCACCATGCCAATGCCAGGCCCGCCCAGGCCCAGCCACAACCGCTCGCCCGCCGCCCGCCGCCGGTTCAACTCGGAGGCGAACACATAGATAACACCCAGCCCACCGATATACGACCCCAACATGCCCATCACATGGGCGGGTGCCCACAGGGTCACATCAATGCCGTACAGTTCGTGCCAGTAATTATCGAACGGGGCCGCCGAGACCATGGCGAACATGCCGAACCCGGCCACGTACATCCCCAGCGGCGCATGAAAGCCCAGGAAGCGGGTCGTATTCGCCGCCGTCACGCCGGGCGCGCCCCGGCGGAAGCGCCAGGCGTCCCACAGGATCAGCGCCAGCGCGACCAGCCCGGCCAGGGTGGTGCTGCTGTACATCAACAGGTGCGGCGGGGTGAAGAACGAGTCACGCCCCACCGCCGCGTGCCACTGAATATCCCAGGTGCTGCCGTACAACCCCTGGGCCATCAAATACATAATGACCGAAGTCGCCACCATCCGCAGCCGCGACTCGGCGCGCATCGCCTCCGCCGCCGTGCGCGGCGCGGCGGTCGCGGCCCCTTGTGGTCGGGTAATGGGTAGACTGGCCGACATAGCGTCGTTCTCCTTCTGGCAACCCCCACCTAAGCTGCCGGGGGTCTTTCCTATTTCCTTATACACGAGGCTCGCATTGTGAGATGCATCACAATCTTCTTTAATTATACCACGTTCTATGGGCTTGTCAATATGTTTTCTGAAAAGATTGAAAATCTAATAACTTCTACATCTCGCGTCCCGCGCAATCGGTCTCGCGGTCCTTGACACCTTCCGGCTCTGTATGGTATGCTCACCTATAAGCAAATCGAATACCTACAACCACAGGCTTTGACGGAAAAGAGTACGTCGCGCTGTTGCTTGCAGAGAGGCCCGCACCCGGTGCGAGCGGGCCACAGAGCGCGACCGAAAATCCTTCCCGAGCCGCCCCCCGAATCGCAGTGCGTAGTAGACGGGGCCGGATCTGTCCCCCGTTACCCGGACAGGGGTGTGTACACGCACCCCACAAAGTGGCCCGCCCGACAAAGGCAGGCAACGAAGGTGGTACCACGGGCTGTCGCTCGTCCTTCCCATAGCGGAGGACGGGCTTTTTGTTTGCCCAACGAGTCAGCAGTCATTAGTTATTAGTTTCCCATCTGATGACGGAGAACCAACCACTAACCACCAACCACCAACCACTAACCACCAACCACCAACCACTAACCACTCACCACCAACCACTCACCACTCACGCCTATGCAACTGATCAACGTACACACCGCCACCGCCCGGCCTGCCCATGAAGATGGCGCGCAGAAGGCGCAGGTGCGCGAACTGACGCCGCCCGGCCCAGAAACGGGCGTGGCGCTGGACCTGTGGGAGATCGCGCCCGGAGGCCAAAGCCCCAGCCACCGCCACCCGGAGGAGCACATGTGCTATGTGCTGGCGGGCGAGGGCACGCTCTACGGCAGGGACGACGGTCCCGCCCTGCCCTTGCGACCCGGCGCGGCGATCTACATCGGCAAGGACGAGCCGCACCGGGTGGTGAACACCGGACGCACGCCGTTGCAGGTGCTGGTCAGCACGCCGCTGGCCCAGGAGCCGCCCAAGCAGATCGCCCTGCCATTGGAGACACCGAAGGCAGGCGAACCGGCATTAAAGCTGCTGGTGGTGTTCGACGGCGGCAGCGAGGGCAATCCGGGGCGCGGCTACGGCTCGTTCCACGTCGAAGCGCCGGGCCGCCGCCCGCAGGTGGAACGCCGCGAATATAAGGGGCTGATCACCAACAACGAGGCCGAGTACATGACCCTGATCGCTGCGCTGGAGTACATTTTAGAGGTGGTGCAACAGAGCAACCGCGACCCGAAGCAGGTCGAGCTAGACATCCGGGGCGACAGCCAACTGGTGCTGAAACAAATTAAAGGGGAGTGGAAGATCAAGAACGACCGGATGCGCGCCCTGGCCGACCAATGCCATCTCCTGCTGCGCCGCTTTGGCCGCTGGCACCTGACCTGGCACGAACGGGCGGAGAGTGTGGAATTGTTGGGGCACTAATCGAGGGGGCCGACAATCGCATCAACGGCAATCAGCAGATCGGGGAACGCATCCGGCGCGATCTGCTCACCACGCCGCCGGACGACATGCTGCTGATAGCGCCCGTTCTGCGGCTGGGTATAGACTTCAACGGTAGATTGAGAGAGGTTAACAATCCATAACTCGGGGATACCGTGCCGAGCGTACAGCGGCGCTTTCACCCGCCGATCTTCGATGAGTGTGCTGTCGGCCACTTCGATGAGTAGTAACACATCGGCGGGAGTGGGATGGGCCGACTCATAATAATCATCACGCCAGCGGGCCAAGCTCACGTCCGGTTGTGGTTCAGAGAGATCATCCAAGCGTACAGGATCTTGTGTACCAACAATGACCTGCTGTGCCAATCGCTGATTGAAAATTGCTGTCAGACGTTTCACGCACGCCGAATGCGGGCTGCCAATAGGCGACATCCAGTGGAGGCTCCCTTCGATTAATTCGACGCGATCATCTGCGTGCAGCACCCCGTCGGCGGCCATTTGATAATATTGCGCGACTGTGATGAGGGGTTGTACGGCCTGGGTTGCCATCGCGTGATCCTTTCTGAACGCTGCCTGTCAACGCAGCGCAGCACAGTGCCTAGCCAAAAAGCACATCAACTGCAATCAGCAGATCGGGGAACGCATCCGGCGCGATCTGCTCACCACGCCGCCGGACGACGCGCTGGTGATAGCGCCCGTTCTGCGGTTGGGTATACACTTCGACTTCGGAATGAAGGAGGTTGACGATCCACAACTCCGGGATGCCATGCCCGGCGTACAAAGGCGCTTTGATCTGCCGATCTTCTTTCAACGTGCTGTCGGCCCCTTCGACCAACAGCAGCACATCAAGGGGCGTCGGATGGGCCGTTCGGTAGTAGTCATCTCGCCAGCGAGCCAGGCTCACATCGGGCTGCGGTTCGGAGAGATCGTCCAGGCGAACGGGGTTTTGGCTGCCAACCACTGCCTGCTGCGCCAACCGCTGATTGAATATAGCCGCCAGGTAGTTAACACAGGCGGCATGAGGGCTGCCAATCGGTGACATCCAGTGGAGGCTCCCTTCGATCAATTCGACCCGGTCGTCCGCAGTCAGCACGCCATCGGCGGCCATCTGGTAATATTGCGCGACTGTGATGAGGGGTTGTACGGCCTGAGTTGCCATGGTGCGCTCCTTTCCCGCCGCTTATCAAAGCAGTGGGGTACCTTATAGACATTCTAACGAACCATACCAGAACTGTCAAATACTTTTGATGAATAGGAGAATCGTATGTTCAAACCTGTAGAAGCCAAGTGGAACCCGCCGGAACTGGAGCGGCGCGTGCTTCAGTGGTGGGCGGAGCACGGCACGTTCGACCAGTTGCGGCTGCAAAATGCCGGAGGGCCGGCCTGGTCGTTCGTGGACGGGCCGATCACGGCCAACAACCCGATGGGCGTCCACCACGCCTGGGGCCGCACCTATAAAGATATCTACCAGCGCTACAAGGCGATGCAAGGCTTCGACCAGCGCTACCAGAACGGCTTCGACTGCCAGGGCCTGTGGGTCGAGGTCGAGGTGGAGAAGGCGCTGGGCTTCAACTCCAAGCGCGACATCGAAAGCTATGGGCTGGACAACTTCGCCCGCGCCTGCAAAGAGCGGGTGATGACGTTCGCCCGCGTGCAGACCGCACAGAGCATCCGCCTGGGGCAGTGGATGGACTGGGACCGCCAGTTCTACACCTATACCGACTCGGAGACGGGCGAAGAGCGCCGCGTGGAAGCCCCGCCGGAGTTGGGGTCGCTCGGCTCGTACTATACGTACACCGACACGAACATCAAATACATCTGGGGTTTCCTCAAGAAGTGCGCCGAGAACGGCTGGCTCTATCGCGGCACGCGTTCGATGCCCTGGTGTATGCGCTGCGGCACGTCGCTGTCGCAGCACGAGATGACCGACTCGTATAAGGAGATGGTCCACCGCTCGGTCTTCGTGCGCGTGCCGATCACCACCGAGGGGCACGCGGGCGAATGGCTGCTCTTGTGGACGACCACGCCGTGGACGCTGTCGGCCAATGTCGCCGCCGCCGTGCATCCCGACCTGGACTATGCGCGGGTGCGGCAGGACGACTATGTCTACTACCTG
>JBBSAN010000363.1:0-6838 GCA_038252265.1 Chloroflexia bacterium | reverse complement strand
GCTCGCAAGCCACCCCACTCAACGCCCCCAGCGTGATCGGGGTGGCAAAGCTGAGCGTCGTCGCGATCAGCAAAACGATGAACCGAAAAGCATCCTGGTCGCAGATTTGCATGTGCTGCTCCTCGCGCAGTGGTCAGTGGTCAGTGGTCAGTGGTCGGTGGTCAGTGGTCAGTGGTCAGTGATCAGTGATCAATGGTCAGTATTAGCGATTAGTGATTAGTGATCAGTGATCAGTTTGTCGGTGAGAGAACGAGTGAGACCATTGAGCAGGCGGCCAACCTCGGCAGCACTGGTCATCAGGGGCCGGGCAGTGTCCGAGTTCAGGTAGTCCAGGCGTTGGGCTACCAGCAGTTGGGTCTCCACTTCGCACAAGGAGCCATAGGCCATGCTCAAGTGGTGCAGAAATTCCCTGGTGGAACTCCTCCCCTGCCCCTCCGCGATATTCGAAGGCACCGAAACCACTGCCCGCCGGACCTGACTTGTTAGACCGTAAATCTCTTCCTTCGGCCAGGCATGGGTGGCCTTATAAACCCCCTCCACCAACTCCATCGCCTTCTGCCAAACCAACAACTCCTGGTAACTCCGCACCCCCATCGCACGCCTCCTCAATTCTAAACACTCGTCACTGACCACTGACCACTGACCACTGACCACTCGTCACGCTTTTTCGCCCCAGCCGGTGGTCAGGGCGGGCGCGGGGCCGCTGCCGGGCGGGATGCGCAAGCGGTAGAGCCAGCGCACAATGGCGTCCGCGGCGATGAACAACAGGATCAGGCCCTGGATGACCGAGATGATATCGCCGGGCACCTCGCTGGCGCTCTGCATCTGGCGGGTCCCGGCGCGCAACGCCCCGAACAAGAGCGCCGCCGCCACCACCCCCGCCGGATGGCTGCGCCCCAGCAAAGCCACGGCGATGGCGTCGAAGCCGTAGCCCGAGCTAAAGCCCAGCGCCAGATAGCGGGTGCCCTGGAGGTCTACCCCGGTCACCTCGACCGCGCCGCCCAGCCCGGCCAACCCCCCGCTGATCGCCATCGCCAGGATGATATTACGCGCCACCGAAATGCCCGCATAGCGCGCCGCGTTCGGGTTGGCCCCCACCGTGCGGATCTCAAACCCCCAGGTCGTTTTCCAGAGGAAAAACCAGACCAGCGCGGCGACGAGCAGCGCCAGGATCACCCCGCTGTGCAGCCCCAGGTTGGGGGCCAGCATGGGCAGCCAGGCCGATTGGGGCAGCTTCGGCGTCTGCGAGACGACGATGGACGGGCTTTTATCTTTCATCGGTCCGCTCAACATCAGTTGCACGAACTGGAGCGCCAGGTAATTGAACATGATCGTGGTGATCACTTCGTGCGCCCCGGTGAACGCCTTGAGCGCCCCCGGCAGCGCCCCCCAGAACGCGCCCCCCGCAACCCCCGCCGACAGCACCAGCGGCAGGTGGATCCAGATCGGCAGGCCGTGGAGGCTGTAGCCGACGAACGCGGAACAGAGCGCCCCCAGCGCGATCTGCCCCTCGGCCCCGATGTTGAACAGGCCACACTTGAAGGCCAGGGCTACGGCCAACCCGGCGAAGATATAGGGCGTGGCCTTGATCAGGGTGGTGGCGATAGCCTGCGGGCTGCCCACCGCGCCCTTGATCAGCCCGATATAAGCCTGTATCACCTTCAATTCGCCCAACGGCGTGCCGGACAGCAGCCGGGCAAAGTCGCCGGAAGTGAGCATGATGATCAGCCCGCCGAGGATCATCGCCGTGAAGATCGCCAGCACCGGCACCGCGATCTCGCGGGCGATCCGGCCCCAGGCCAGCCCACTGCGGGGCGCGGCAGGAGGCGCGGGGGTGTCGCGGCGGTCGCGGTCGGCGCGGGCGTCGGTCGCCGGGGCGTCGGGCAGGGCGTGATCCCCGCCTGCATCGGACGGGGTGCCGGGGGTGCGTGCGTCAGCCATAGGTCCCCTATCTCTGGTGGTGAGGGTGGTGGAACACCAGCGCGCAACAAGGCTGGCTGCCGTGGATGTTGCGGCTATTATAGCGTAGGATTTGCACGCTGGCAATAGAGGCACCGGGCGGCAAGAACAGGCCAGCCGGGTGGCCGCCCAAACGGGCGGCGGCCCCCTGCCGAGGGCGGGCTGACGGCCAGCGCCGCGATGTGCTATAATAACGTCATAGAGCCGCGCCCGATCTGCGGCCCATTCGTTTCATCAGGGAGGGTCTACACGTTGGCTTATCAGCACCGTATCACCAATACCGACGCGATCATGGAAGGGGAGCCGGTTATCCGCGAGTTGCACCTGACGGTCAGCCTTGTCCACGATCTCATGGAAGCGGGCATGGGGGATGAAGACATTCTGGGTATGTACCCCGAGTTGGAACCGGACGACCTCGCCGCCGTCCGCGAATGGGCCGCCAGCCAGGGCACCCCGCTGCCCCCCGGCTGAAGGCTAGAGTTTTAAAATCTCCTGCCCCACCCCGGCGCCCCCAACCCCTACTTGCACCCCGATAGTTGCCGCCCCAGCAGGCCCAGCAATACGTCGTAATGTGTGCCCGCGTTCTCCGCGTGGTATTCAAAGCGGTTGCGCTCAAAATACTGCACCGGGTGCCCGTTCTCCTGCACCACCTCCGACAGCGGGTAGCCGAAGATCGGCAGGCCGCCGTGTGTCTCCCAGTAGGTGCGGAACACCCCGCGCAAGCTGTGCCCCGTCGGCGCGAACCAGACGCAATCGGGTGCCGCGCAGTCGGCGGGCGCGCCGGGGGCGAAGCGGATGCCCTGCTGATGGAGCAACTCATCACCCAGCAGGCCCATCAGCGTGCGGTACTCGGGCGGCGCGGCGGGGTGGTACTCAAAGCGGTTGCGCTCGAACCACTGCGTCCAGTAAAGCTGACCGTCGGTGGGGTTCGTCTCCTGGGCCGGTTCGGTGATCGGGTAGCCAAACTGCTCGATCCCCCCATGCTGGAGCCAGTAGGTGAGGAACTGTCCCCGCGCCGGGTCGTCGGCCAGGGTGTGCGCGGTCAGCAGGAACCACTGTTTGGTCGGGTTATTAGGGGCCTGCGCCACCGGCGCACATTCCGGCTGGGTGGTGGGCGTCGTGGCGGGCGCACCCGGCGCGGGGGTGGCGACGGTCGGAGTCGCGCCCGGCCAGGGGTCGAACTGCGCCCCGGCATAGATCCCCTGCACGGTATCGAACAGCGCCCGGTTCATCGCCCGCGCCCCCGCCGTCGTCGGGTGGACGCCATCGGTGCCCCGCGTATCGGGCGGCAGAAGCGTGGGGTAGAAGTCGGGGCCGGACACTCCCAGCGGGGCGTTCTGGAACTTCTCCAGGTTCAACACCTGCCGGATCTGGTCGTTGAAGCTGCGGACCACGGCGGGATCGAACGGGGCCGCCGCCGCCGGGCCGCGCTCGCCATAAGGCAGGGTCGCCAGGAAAACGCGCCGCCCCTTCGCGCGGATCTGGTTCGCCAGGATCGACACACTCTCGGCAAACCACTTGATCGAATCGTCGGCCACCTTGTTCCACACATCGTTGGTACCGACCATCAGCACCCAGTTGCAGATTTCGGGGTGGCGGTCAAGCATTTGCGGCAGGAGCGGGCGCACGGTGACCACACCTTCCGCCCCCACCCCGCCCTCTATGAACAGGGGGTGGTGCCCCGCCGCCGCCGCCAGATCGCGGAAATGCGCGCCCGCCAGTTCATGCGTGGGCCGGAACGCCGCACCGACCAGCGAGTCGCCGACCAGGAACCAGCTATCCTGGTGCCCCGCGCTGGCGTCGAACACCTCTAGCTCGTCAATGACCGCGCCCAGCCGCGCATCGCTGCTCGGCTCCAACCCGTTCACCCGCACTTCGATGCTCAGGTCGGTGGCCTGGATGCCCAGCGCCGCCAGGTCGATCAGGTGGGTGCGGCGGCTCCACTCGTTGTCGGTGACGTGGACGGCCTGAACCCCGTTGACCAGGATGGCATAATCCTGGATCAGCCCGTAGGTCGTCTCCTGCTGGTTGTGCCGCCAGTAGTTCTCGGTCGCTTCGTTGTACCAGGCGACGATGATCTGGCGCGGCGCAGGCGACCCGTGGACGGTGAGGCGCAGGCTACAGGGATGATCCACCGCGCAGCCGATCTGCTGCCAACCATCGGCATAGTTGCCGTCGGTCAGGCTGGTGGTCGTGCCTTGCGGGGCCAGCACCGGCACCCCCTGCGACAGGAGGGGCATGGGCGCCATCGGCCCGTTCTGCGCGCAGGCGTTCGCCTCGTCCGCCGGAGCGGCAACTGCGGCCCCCGCCACCGGGCGCACTCCGCCAGTGCCCAGCCCCAGGGCCACCCCACCCAGCAGGGCCAGCACCGCCAGCCCGACTACCCACCATCGTCTCATGCCGATCCTCCACTACGTTGTGCTGCATCGTTTGTAAGCCGCCCTTGTTGAGGATTATAGCGGGCGGCGGGCGGCGGTGCAAGGTTAGCCGTATGCTATAATGCCGCTGATACCTGATGAGAAGGGAAAGCGCCGCGATGTTCTCTGCCCGCACCGATTGGAACCTGGACCCGAACCCGCTGGCCCGGCTGGTCGCCGCCCGCCGCGCTGCCAAGGTGCCCCTGACCGACCTGACCGCCTCCAACCCGACCACTTGCGGCTTCGCCTACGACACAGCGGGAATTTTAGAGGCGCTGGCCGATCCGGCACAATTCCGCTATGCGCCTACGCCGCAGGGTGCCCCCGCCGCCCGCGCTGCCATCGCCGCCTACTACGCCGAACGGGGCGCGCAGGTAGACCCGGCGCAGATCGTCCTGACCGCCAGCACCAGCGAGGCGTATGCCTGGTGCTTCAAGCTGCTGGCCGACCCCGGTGACGCGGTCCTGATCCCGCAGCCCAGCTATCCCCTGTTCGACTATCTGGCCGGGCTGGAAAACGTGCAGCCCCTCCCCTACCCCCTAGCCTACGACGGCGAATGGCACATCGACTTTCCCGCGCTGGAGGCGGCGATCACCCCACGCACCCGCGCTGTGGTCGTCGTCCATCCGAACAATCCCACCGGCTCGTTCCTCAAACGCGCCGAATATGGGCGGCTGGCGGCGTTGTGCCGGGCGCACCACCTGGCGATCATCAGCGACGAGGTGTTTGCCGACTATGCTTATACAAGAGACACTAGCCGGATGCCGTCGCTCACCACAACGGACGAGGGGCTGGCGTTCAGCTTGAATGGCCTGTCCAAGGTAGCCGGGTTGCCGCAGATGAAACTGGGGTGGATCGTGGTCAGCGGACCGGCGGAAGAACGAACCGCCGCGCTGGCCCGTCTGGAGGTGCTGGCCGATACCTACCTATCGGTGGCGACACCGGTGCAACTGGCCCTGCCCGCCCTCCTGGCCGGGAGCCACGCGCTGCGGGCGCAGATCCAGGCGCGGGTGGCAGCCAATCGCCGGGTGCTAGAGGCGACCCTGGGCCGCGATCTCCCCGCGCACGCCCTCCCTGCCGAGGGCGGCTGGTATGCCCTTGTGCGCCTGCCTGTGGCCCACAGTGAGGACGAGTGGGCGCTGGCCCTGCTGGAACGCTTCAACGTCCTGGTCCAGCCCGGCTACTTCTACGATCTCCCCTTCACACCGACGCTCGTCCTCAGCCTGCTCCCCCCGCCCGACGTGTTCGCCTACGGCACCGCCTGCCTGGCGCGGCTGCTGCGTGAAACGTGAAACGTGAAACGTGAAACGTGACGAAGGATCAGGGATCAGGGATCAGGGATCAGCGCACACAATACGCAATACGCAATACGCAATACGCATCCCGTTTCACGTTTCACGCTACAGCGCCGGCCAGGTGCCCGCCCGGTCGGGCTGATGGTAGAGCAGCCAGGCGAGCATGACGCGGGCGTTGCGGGCATGGGCTTCAGGGTAGGACCAGGCACTGGTCAGGATGGCCGGGTCGATGCCGGGGGCCAGCGCGGCAGAGGCGGGGAAGCCGATCTTGTCGGGCAAGGGAGCCGGGTCGGCATCCTCGGCAGCATCAGCAGTACCGACGGTCAGGGTTTCCAGGGCGGCGCGGCAGTGCGCTTCCAGGGCGTCAAAATAGGCATGGTTGTTGGCGATGATCTGCGGCGAGGTCATGTCCGGCGCGTGACAATAGAGCGCCCACTGCGGGTCGAGGGCCAGCATCCGGGCCAGCGAAGCGCGGAGGGCGGGCAGATCGGCGGGGTCATTGGCGAACGGCCAGGGATGCTCGGCGGCATCGGCGGCCCACAGCAGCCGGATCTGCGGGATCCAGATCGCCACATGGTCGGGCTTGTGCCCCGGTGTGGCGATGATTTCCAGGGTGAGATCACCGCCGTCAATGACCAGCGGCGGGGTGAAAGTGATGGTCGGGCCGATCAGCTCCACCCGATCCATCGCGCCGGGATACTCTTTCCGCAGGTCGGCCAGGTAGGCCTGCGCCTTCTCCGACCCCACCCGCTCTGTCATAAGCACATGCCCTAGCACCGGCGCGGGATACGGCGCATCCGGCCCGATGAAGGTCCGGTTGCCCCAATAATGATCCCAGTCGGCGTGTGTGTTGAGCACCAGCAGGTGCCGCCCCGGCAACACGTCGGCTAGCGCCTCCATGACCACTTCCATGTTCTCAGGCCGCGCCCCGGTATCCAGCAGCACCACGTACCGCTCGGTCACCACCGCCGCTGTATCCACCAGCCCCTCATGCCGGAACACCCGCACGCGCGGGTCCCACCCGCCGTTCGGCACTTCGGTCACATCGGGGAGCACAGGAGAAGAATCTTCCTTCGTAGCAACATCCTCTATCATAGATTTAGCATCCTACAAGCACTGTGGGGGCAAAGCCCGTAATATCGGTGTAGTGGGGGGGGGGGGGGGGGG
>JBBSAN010000362.1:0-6839 GCA_038252265.1 Chloroflexia bacterium | reverse complement strand
GGCAAGCCACAGGCCTCAGGATCGATGGTCGACCCGGACGGCAAGCCACAGGCCTCAGGATCGATGGTCGACCCGGACGGCAAGCCACAGGCCTCAGGATCGATGGTCGACCCGGACGGCAAGCCACAGGCCTCCGGTGTACGCATCGACCCGAATGGCGGCCCGCAAGCATCCGGTATTCGCATTGACCCGTGGGGCGGCCCGCAAGCGGCAGGCCCCCGCATGGATCCCGAGGGATGAAATAGATCCGCGTCCATGAACGAGCAACGGGGTGGGGGAAGGATCCTCCACCCCGTTTGGCTGTGCCCGGATGGGGTGCCTGTTCGGGTGGGCGCGCTCCCCCTGTCCCGTTGGGCGGGCGTGCTATAATAAAGCAGGCCCGATCCCGCCCGGGCGGCGACGGAGCACACCTCACCGGAGGCACCGATGTCTAAACCGTTTTCCAACGCCGGGTTCGCCGCCCCGCCGCCCCCGACTCGGCCCAGGCCGTCCACCTCCCGCTACCCCTGGCGGCGCGCCGGGGCGGGGCTGTTGATCCTGGGGGTGACCTTGCTCTTCATCGCGGGGGCGTTCTGGCTGGGAGGCGAGGCGGCGGCGAGCAGCGCGGCACGCTACCAGACGGCCCCGGTCTGCGGCCCGGCCACGCCCACGCCCGGCGTGGCCTGCCGGACGATCCTCACGGCGACGGTGGTGAGCTGGGGCAGCAGCGGCGAGGGACAAAGCAGCGTGAGCCACACGGTGATCGTGCGCTTGCCCGACGGCAGCACCCGCAGCATGGTCGTGGCGGGGGGTGATCTATTCGCCGCACTCCAGACCGATCTGCCGGTGCAGGCCGAAGCGTGGGCCGGACACATTATCCGCCTGACCGACAATGCCGACCATGAGTTGACCACGGTGGACAATCCGCAACAGCTCGCCTACGACGAACCCGTCTCCGGCGGGCTGCTCGGCGGGCTGGGGGCGGTGCTGGTGGTGCTCGGGGGATTTATGTGGCGTACCCGCCGCTAGCCGGGGATCCGCCCGGTGGTAGGGGCGGGCGGGTCGCCGGTGCGGGCGTGGTAGAGGGCCACATCGGCCTGTGTGACCTGCGATAACGGGGCGGGCAAGGCGTCGAGCGCGAACCAGCCGATCGCCGCGCACTTGCCCGGCTCCAGGATGCGCGGGGTGCCGCGCACATGGCGGGCCAGGAAGGTGGGCGACACCCAATGCTGGCCCTCGTCGGGCAGGATATGATCGGGCACGCCGAGCAGCGCCTCGACGGCGATGGTCATATCGTATTCTTCGAGGAACTCACGGCAGATCGCGGCGGCCAGCGTTTCGCCCCAGTCCACCTTGCCGCCGGGGAACTCCCACGCGCCGCGCTCGTTCCGCGCCGTTAGCCCCCGCTGGGCGAGGAAGACCTGCCCGCTGGCGTTGAACACCATCGCGCCCACGCCCACCCCGATATAGTCGCGGCCTGGAATCATACCTGCCTCCTACCAGCCCCGTGTCGCCACCTGCCCAGGCCGCCGGGGCTAGCGCTGCCGCACGGTCAGCAAGATCAGCAGGCCGTAGACACAGACATAGCCGATCTGCCCCCGGCCCAACCAGTGGAGGCGGCGAGTCAATTGCTGCCCAACCGGGCCGGGGCTAAACTCATGGAACCCCAGGCCCAGATAGAGGGCGGGCAGGAACGTCAGCCCGGAGAACAGCCCGACCACCCAGGCCAGCACATAGGCGTCCAGCCCACGCACGCCGGTGACGCGAAAGACCCCCTGCCGGCAGGCGGTGGACAGGACCCAGCTATAGGCCAGCCCGAACAGCGCAAACACGGCGATATTAACCGGGACCGGAATCACCATCGCCTAACCCCCGCAGCCGGGCCTACTCGTGGGGCGCGGTCAGTTCCAACTGGATGTTGTCGGGGTCGCGGAAGGCCAGCACATAGACCGGCCCGATGTCGTTGATCTCGCCATGAGAAATACCTTCGGCGTCAAAAACGTGACCGCCTGTTCCAGATCGGCCCGGCTGGCGACGGTGAAGCTGAGGTGGTCCAGCCCGGCGCGGTGTTCGCTGAAGCGGTCGTTGTCGGGGGCGCTGGCCGGGTCGTAGGGGGCGGTGAGGCCGAGCAGGAAGGTGCCCTGCGTCATCAGTACGCCGTGCGGCACCTGCCGGGCCACCTGGAAGCCGAGGATGCGGGTGTAAAACTCCTGCGCCCGCGCCACATCGGTGACGGTCAGGCGAACATGGTGAATCGCCTGGAGACTGATCGGGGTGGTCACATGCAACTCCTTCGCGACACTGGCTCGGTGGGCGGCGTGAGACCCACGCCAGAGCGGTGCCCGGCGCACCCGCCCAGCGCATTATACCACAGGAACCAGGGGCGATCACCCGATCAGGGGGCGGGGACCAGGGCACGCAGAGCAGCCACCGCCTCGGCTTCCACCGCATGGATGCCCAGAATGTGGGCGCGCAGTTCGCCCAACAGGGCAGTCACAGCGCCGGGGTCGAGCGGGAACGCCGCGCCCATCTCCGCCCGGATCGCGGCCAGGCGCTCGGTGGCGGCCTGCATTTCGGGCTGGGCGGCCTGTCCGCGCTCGCGGAAGAGGCGATTGCGTTGGACCAGTAAGGCGCGGGTTTCGGCCAGGGGATCTACCGTGTCGGGGAGCACGGCAGCAGCCAGGGCGCTCCAGCGCCGCCCGGCCTCGCGGAACAGTGCGGCCCCCTCGCCCAGCGCAGGCTGGTTCAGGATCCCGGCGGCGTCATCGAGGAAGTCGGCGTAGAGGGGGCGCGAGGCGCTGCCGCTCGTCTCGAACAGTTCGATATAGCGGAACACCGCCACCAGCGCGTCATAGAGCAGCGGGCCGGGCGGGAACAGGTGGGGCCAGCCCTTGCGGTCCTTCGGGTCGGCCACCCTCTCGGCCCATTTCAGCAGCCCGGCCAGCCCGAAATTGTTCTTGAACCCTTTCTTGGGCGCTTCGGTGTAGACTGCCACGCAGGCGCGGATCCCCTCCGTGACGGCTGCCGCCAGGTTGTCCAGGGCGGCGGGCACGGACAGAGTCACCATCCGGTGTTTGGTGCTGGCCTGGAGAGCGCGGGCGGCGGCCAGTTCGGCAGGGGTGATGGTCAGCGACACCCCGGCGCGGTCGGCCAGCAGCACCTGATCGGCGTCGGCGTCGTAGCCATAGACCACGAGCGGCAGCATCGCCGCGCCCTCGGTAGACGGTTTTAGCCCACTATAGGGCAGGCTGCTCCGGTCGGCCCAGACGATGGCGGGCTGCCCCCCGGCCAGCGCGGCGGTCAGGCTGGCGACCGCTTTCTGCGGGCTGGTCGTCTCCTGCACCCGCGCCGGGAGGCCCAGCCGGGCACACGTCGCCCCTAGCGGATCCTCTAAAAAGCGCGTGCCGAGGTAGAAGTGCGGATCATGGCCCGCGTACTCGAATACAAAATAGAGAACGCTCACCCCACCGCTGATCCCCAGCACCAACGCCTCTGTCGGCGGCTGCCCGGTGTGCGGGGCCACGGCCCCCCCGTAGGCCAGCACATGCTGCAAGGCCGCGCAATCACTATGCGCGCCCCCAAACTGTGCGTATCCCGGTACGATCATGCCGCGATCCCTCCCTGCGTCTGGTGCGTTAACACCAACATCCCCCCAGAAGCAGGAAAACCGGAAAGGGGCACACCCCGAGTTGCAAGAGGGAATCGGTGGTGGAGTAAAAGCGACCAAACGTGCAGGAAACCTGTATAGCAGGGGGGCGATGCGCCGGGCAATCGGTCGGTGGGCAGAGATGCACCGGGGCCGGATGAGGACGTATAGCCGCCGCGCCGCCCGGTGTGCTATACTCCCGGTAGACCTTGTCGTTCGTGGGATCGCGGCCTTTTCTAACATCCCCGGTAGGTCTGGGGGAGGAAACGCGATGAATTTTATCCAGAATTTGTTCAGCAAGATGCGAGCACGGTCCCAGGCGCTCCGGGCGGCGATGGAGGCCGAGTCCCGCACCTGGATGATCCGCTGCCCGCGCTGCGGCTACGAGCAATCGGTCTGGGAGTCGGGCGGCACCATGTACAAGGCGTATGGGACCAGTTGGCAGTACCGGCAGTGCCCCCACTGCGGAAAGCGATCCTGGAACAAGGTGTACCGGCAGAAGGCTGCCCAGTAAACCGGGGCGCGGGCCTGGCACGGATCATGAAATAGCAGGAGCGAGCCGGGCAACGGCACCATGCTCCCGCATAGAACATATGCCGCTTGCAGGCAACATCGTAGATGTGATACGATACATAAGAAGAGATTTATCAGAGGAGGATACCCAACATGGCGGTTTTGCATCGCCAGGTGCCCGGCCCGGACGGGCTGCGCTGGGAAGGTGTCCCCATCAGTGCCTACGGGCCGGACAATAGTGCGGCCCTGTATGCCAGTCGCCAGATCCTGATCGGGCAGGCCGACGCCGCCCCGCACTTCCACCTGCGGTATTTCCGCGTGGAGCCGGGGGGCCACACCAGCCTGGATCAACATGCGCACGACCACGGCGTCTACGTGCTCCACGGTCACGCGCAGGTGCGCCTAGGCGACCACACCACAGACCTTCAACCGGGCGATGTGTTATATATCGCCGGGGACGAGGTCCACCAGTTCCACACCGCAGGGGCCGAGCCGTTCGGCTTCCTCTGTGTGGTCCCGGCGGTGCGGTAGGGCGCGGGGATGAGGTTTGAAGTTTGAGGTACGAGGTACGAGGTACGAGGTACGAGGTACGAGGTTTGACGACGTACTGCCGCATTGCTCATCACTCAGCACTCATTGCTCATTGCTCGTCGCGCATTGCTGAATTCTGGCCGACAGAAGGAGCGAATCGGAGTCTGTTGAATACGTTATATTTGTTGCGGCACGCGGAAAACCCGGCCAACCTGAACGGGGAATTTTCCTACAAGGTTATTGACTACTCGCTGACCCCGCACGGCATCTGGCAGGCGCACCAGGCGGCGGAATACTTCAAGGATCAGCGGCTCGATGAGATCTATAGCTCGCCGCTGAAACGAGCCGAGGAAACCGCCGCGATCATCAGCGAGGCTGTCGCTGTGCCGGTGACGACGATGGAGCAGTTCCGCGAGATCAACGTGGGGCGGCTCGAACGCCAGCCGCCGTCGGCGAAGAACCACCACCTTTATGACCGGATCATGGAGGATTGGCTGGTCCACCAGAAGCCGGAGAGCCGGTTCCCCGGCGGCGAAGACTACCCGACGCTGCTGGCCCGCATCGAAGATGGGCTGCGCGCCATCGTCGCCAACAAGACCGGTCGTCGTATTCTCCTCGTCGCGCACGGGGGCATCTTTATCGCCACCATCCGCGCCCTGTGCCGGAACGCGCATAACGACACGGTCATGGATTATCACAACTGCGGGATCAGCGAACTCCGCATCGGGCTGCGCCACGGCCACCTCGAAGCCCGCCTCCAGCAGTGGGACTATTCCGCCTATCTGGAAGAGGCGGTCGCGGTATAAGCATGGGTTGGGGGTTATGGGTTGGGGGTTGGTAAGGAGTGTTGAGATTTGCGCTTTGAGCTAGCATGTGCTCACCGCTGCTCCCTCATTCCTCAGCCCTCATTCTTCGTCACCAACCCCCAACCCCCAACCCCCAACCCCCATGATGCTAGCCGCATTTCTTGAAGCGCCCGGCCAACTGGTCATCCGCGAAGTGGCGGTGCCGGAGCCACAGCCCGGTGCCGTAGTGATCCGTGTGCGGGCGGCGCTGACCTGTGGCACCGACCTGAAAGCCTACCGGCGCGGTCACCCCAAAATGCCCATGCCGACGCGGTTCGGGCATGAATACGCGGGCGAGATCAGCGCAGTGGGCGCGGGGGTCACCGGCTGGCACGAGGGCGACGCCGTGATGGGTGTGCAGACGGGGCCGTGCGGTGCGTGCTACTGGTGCGGGCACGATCAGGAAGAGTTGTGCGCCGCGCTCATGGACGGGGCCGCCTGGGGGGCTTACGCCGAGTACATGGAGCTGCCCGCCCATATCGTCCGCCAGAACCTGTTCCGCAAACCCGAGCAGGTGCCGTGGGATGAAGCAGCCCTGCTGGAACCGCTAGCGAGTGTGATGCGCGGGCAGCGCGCCCTGCGCCTGCGCCCCGACGATACCGTGCTGATCATCGGCGCGGGGCCGATCGCCCTGCTCCATGTCATCGCCCTGTGCGCCGCCGATGTCTGCGACATCCATGTGAGCGGGCGGCACGCGGCCCGGCTGGCCCTGGCGCGGGATCTGGACGCCACAGTCTACGATGCGGACACCACCGATGTGGGGGCCGCCATCCACGCCGCTACCGACGGGCGCGGGGCCGACGTGGTGATCGAATGCACCGGGCAGCCTGCCGTGTGGCACCAGGCCACCGGGCTGGTGCGGCGGGGCGGGCAGGTTTGCCTGTTCGGCGGGTGCCCCGGCGGCAGCACCGTCACCTGGGACACCGGGCGGCTCCACTACGATGGCGTGCGCCTGGTCAGCCCGTTCCACTTTACCCCGCGGGATGTGCGCGCCGCCCGCGACCTCCTCCTGGGCCAGAGCGGCCCGGACGGCGATTTCCGCCGCCTCCTCACCGATCACGCCCCCCTCCACGATCTCCCCGCCGTGTTCGAACGCCTCAAGGAGGGCGCGGGCATCAAGACGGTGATCCATCCTTAGACGAGGGATGAGGGATGAGGGACGAGGGATGAGGGACGAGGGACGAGGGATGAGGGACGAGGGATGAGGTATGAGGTACGAGGGATGAGGTACGAGGTATGAGATCGTCTCTGTGATCTCTGTGATCTCTGTGGTGAACAATTAACGGGAGCCTGTATGAGCAATTACCAACCCCCAACCATGCGCG
>JBBSAN010000361.1:0-6841 GCA_038252265.1 Chloroflexia bacterium | reverse complement strand
GGTGCCGCGTTCCCGCGCGCCAAGCGCTGTTCCGCTTGGCGGACCCACTGCTGAACCTGCGGCAAGCGCTGCTCCAGTTTGGGCAGCCCGCTTGGCTTGGACCGCGACGCGGGCGCGGGCCTGGTTCAGCTTGCTGTGCGGGCGGGCCGGGCGGTCACTCTCCTCTGCGGGGGGCGCGAGTTGCGCCACTTGGTTTTGCCAGTACCACAACTCGCGCTGGGTGAGATCGCGCGCCCGCGCCACAGCGTCCCCAACCTCTTCGGCGCGGCGCAACTGGTCAACACGTTGCGCGCACTGCTGCGCGCTGGCGGCCACGCGCGCCTGCACCCAGTCTACGCGCCGCCAGGGGCGAGTGCCGGTTTGAGCTTCGGCCGCGCGCACCAGCGCTTCGGCCTGGCTGCACGAGAGGGTGTTGCCCGGATGGGGGGTCACGCCCAGCCACAGCCGCCCATACGTCGGGCTGGGCATGGTGACCAGCGCGGCCTGGTAGCCGAGATGCACGCCGTCACTCATGTGCCCGTAAGCCGCACCGGGATAGGTGGTGCTGGTGTTGGATACGGGGCGGCCGGTCAGGTCGCCATCGTAGACCACGCGACCCTGCTGGCGCACGGCCAGCAGCACCTCGTGGTCAATGAAAGGCTGGCCGATCTCTTGCAGCAGTTGGGTAAGCTGTTCGGCTTCCGCTTGGGTCAACGCCGGCAAAGAGCGACTGACGCCGCTGGCATCGGCCCAGGCGGACTGGCCCCAGGCCGTGGCGACGGCCGGGTCTTGATCCAGGGGGTGGGCCGCGTGGGAGAGATCGGTCAGGTGGGGCAACCCGGCGAGGATCGCCAGAAAGAACTCCAGCAGCTTCGTTTGCGGCGCATGGGTATAGGTCTTCTGGTGTAAAGGCAGGTCGGCGAAGGCCTGGGGTAGGCCCAAGGACGGGGCAAACTGCCCCCAGAGGACCAGCAGCGCATGCTGGGTCAAGGTGCTGCGCTCGGTCAGTGTACTCAGGGCAATTCCTCCCGCGGGGGTGCAAGGGTCGTTCCCCTAAGCATAACATGCGGCACGGATGCCATTGGAAAGGTTCAAAAGGGGGCCGATGATCCCGAATCAGCCGCTGGTTGCACAAAAGTTACGCTAGCGCGGCCCACCTGGCGAGTTGGGCGAAAGTGGCACCCGGCAATCACGAGAGCGCCGGGAAGCGCGCTTCGGGCAAGACGGGGCGCGGCAGCCGCTGGCTGCGGAGTGCGCTGATCCAGGCCGCCTGGGCGGCGGTGAAGGTGAAAGAGAGCCACTTTGCCCAGGTATACCGCCGCCTGGTGGTGCGCTGCGGCCCCAAGCGGGTGATTATGGCGGTCGCTCATCGGCTGTTGATTGCGGTGTATCATATGTTATGGAAGCAGGAACCGTATCGGGAACCCGACCCCAGCGGCCAAGAGGAACGCCGCCAAGCGCGGCAGGTGCGCTATTGGCGGCACCAATTAGAGCAACACGGCTATCAGGTAACACTCATCCCGCAGGCGGCCTGCGCCCCTTGAGCGCGACGATCCGCTATTTTCAAGTTAGTCGAGCTTAGTAGCGTGGGGGGCGGAACGACCGCTAGCACCGACGCGCCGATCAGCATTTGCACGCTTAGCCAGCATGCTGAAAATCACACCGGTCTACGCCGCAGCAGGCCTTAGGCTGGGGTTCGCCAGCGGTGTCGCTACAGGTCCTCTTGCACAGCCGTGGGCGGGGCAGTACGCACTTCCGTCAAGGGGGAGCGGTACGGCGCGGCCCCGGCGTTGAGGGTCCCGCCGGGAGCGCCGCTGATCTATCCGCTCAGGGGCTGGTGCCGGGTCGATCCATGCAGGCCGGATTCATCGTTCCTTCATGTTGCGCTGATAGACTGATGGTGATCCCGAGTCGAGACGTCTGCCCCCGGCTCGACGCCCGGTGCAGTTGCTCACCTGGGACACGTTTACTGTCTGGTGCAGGGCGGCCTGCGGCCTCGCCCCGCCCGAGGGAAGGCTGCTCACCATGCCGCAAGCCCCACTACCTATTGCGGGTCCCGCCCGCCGCCGCTCCCGTCACCCCGGTTTGCGTAAGGCGCTGCTGGTGCTCGTCGTGCTGGTCGGCACAGGGGGCGTGACCCTGCACGTCTTTGGCGACACGCTGGTGCCGCCCCTGGTCGACGCGGTGCGCGGCGT
Organism: Chloroflexia bacterium; assembly: GCA_038252265.1. Taxonomy (GTDB): domain Bacteria; phylum Chloroflexota; class Chloroflexia; order QHBQ01; family JAICKM01; genus JBBSAN01. The sequence goes on along the minus strand of JBBSAN010000361.1, from coordinate 4,667 downwards.
CATCGGCCCTGCCGCGATGGCCGATCTCGAAGCCCATTATTATGACGCCGTGGAGACGACCCACCAGTGGCAGCGCACGCTCGGCCTGGCCCCTCCCGTAACCGCGCCGTGGGCGGCCCCGCCGAGTGCGACGGCGCAACCCGCCCCGGTCGCCCCGCCCACGGGCCAGGGGGCGCGTGCCCTGCCGCCCCCTCTCGCGAACCCAGCGGAGGAGTTGCCGCCCCCCACTCAAATCGCCAGTACCGGCACGCTGCCAGCAGCTGGGGGATCCGCTGCCGTGCCGCCCCCTCTCGCGATCCTGTCGGGGAAGTTGCCGCCCCCCACCGAACCTCCAGGCCGCGCCCTGGTCCCGGCGAGCAGGAATCCCGCGCCTGCTGTAGCCAGCGCCCCGGTAGGTCGTGGCCCTACTCCCGTATCGCCCCTGGTACCCGTGTATCCGCTCCCGCTCAGCCCCATCCTGATCGACGGCACGCTGGCGGGCGAAGGGCGCTGGGCGAACACGGATTTACCGGCTCCGCCGCAAGGCGCGTCGCCCGTCTTATGGAAGACCTTTTTGCGCCCCGACCCGGCCCGGCCCGATGGGCTGGTCTACCTGGTGCGCTTCGATCCCCAACGGCTCCGGCTCCATCTCGTGGCAGGGCGCAAAGAACCGGTCGCCGCCTCCACGATCCACAGCTTCGGCCAGGTGGCGCCCCGCGATCTGCCGAACCTGATCGCTGCGTTTAACGGGGGGTTTAAGTCGATCAACGGGCACTATGGCATGATGGTCGGCGGTCAGGTGATCGCCCCGCCTAACCCCAAAGGCGACACGGCGACCCTGGCGGTGCATGCGGATGGGCGGGTGGAATTGGGCGCCTGGCAGACGGTGGGCACCGCCTCGGACCTGGTCAGTTACCGCCAGAACTGCCCCCTGCTGATCGATCAGGGGGCGATCGTAGTGCAGAATCATAGCGATATCGCCTGGGGCCTGAGCGTGCTCAATGCGATGTATGTCTGGCGCTCGGGCCTGGGGCGCACCGCCGACGGCACCTTGATCTACGCGGCGGGTAACCGGCTCTCGGCTACCGAGTTAGCACGGGCACTCCAGCAAGCCGGAGCCGTCGAAGCGATGCAGTTGGATATTAACAGCGCCTGGGTCCACTGGCTGAATTACACACGCGACACCCAGGGCACGTTGCACCCGGTGCCGTTGGTGGCGGGCATGACCTACCACGCGAACCAATACCTCACGCCGGGCGACCGCGACTTCTTCTATCTCACCTGGCCGTGAGGCCCACCGGCCTATCGATCGGGCGGGGCCGCAGCGAGGAAACGATGATTCATGCTTGATCCGGCGGTAGAGACCCCACCCGGGCGGACACTTGGCGGGGTGCCGCAGGCCGCCCCCGATGTCGGAGAGGCGGGCAGGGCGCCGCGCCGCGAGCGGTGGTGGCGCTACCTCGGACCGCTCTTTGGGTTTGCCCTGCTCAGCGCGCTCTTCCTCTGGCAGCCCCTCGTGACGGGCCGGGTCTTCCTGCCCACCGACTTGATCTATCGCGTGGATCCCTTGTGGGCGGCGCAGGCGCACACGCCGGGTCTGATCGTCAACCAGAACCCGCTCCTCTCCGATGTTGCCCTCTACTACTATCCCTATGCCCGCTTCGCCCTGGAGCGGCTACAGGCGGGACACATTCCGCTCTGGAACCCGTATATCTTCACCGGTGCCCCCTTCTTTGCTGCGGCTCAGGCGGCAGTACTTGACCCGATCAATGTGGTAACCATGCTGAGCGGTCCGGAGGCCTACTGGGTCTGGGCCGCCTGGTTGCGCCTGACCCTGCTCGGCTGGACGATGTACGGGCTGCTGCGGGCCTGGGGGCGTAGTCCGGCGGCGGCGCTAGGGTCGGGTCTGATCTTCATGATCAGTGGCTGTGTGGCGGTCTGGCTGAACTACAGCGTGGTGACGACGCTGTCCTGGTTGCCCGCGCTGGTGTGGGCCACCACGCGCCTGCTGCAAACGGGTCGCCCGGCCTGGCTGGCGGCCACCGCCGGCCTGATGGGTGTCATGTTGCTGGGAGGGCATCCCGAAACGCAGTTTTTGATCGGCCTGTTTTGGGGTAGCTACAGTTTATACCGTCTGGGAATGCGCCCAGGCCGGGTGGCTCTGGGGCGGCTGGGTCTGATCCTCGGCACGGCGGGGTTGGGTCTCGGGCTGGCGGCGGTGCAGGTGATCCCCTTTGTCGACTTCCTGTTCCGCAGCAATGCCATCACGGCCCGCACCGCCCCCGTTGTGCCGTTTAGCCTGGGGGAAACGGCGTTGCGCCTGGCGGTGTTGTTGATCCCTAACTTCAGTGGCACGCCCCTCAACCAGAATTATTGGGTGCCGCCCTGGACCAACTTCAACGAACAGACCGGCTATATCGGGCTGCTGGCGACGGGGTTGGCGGTCCTGGGCGGGGTGTATTGGGCGCGGCGCGACCCCCTGGTGCCGTTCCTGGCGGGGAGCGGGGGTCTGGCCGTGCTGCTGGCGATCCGGGCACCGGGCTTCCACCTGATCGGGGCGTTGCCGGTGTTTAATGTGGGTCACGGGATCCGCTGGGTGCTGATCTGGAGCTTCTGTGGCGCGGCCCTGGCGGGGTATGGCCTGGACGCGCTGCGGGCGATGCGGCCCCGTACTGTGGGCTTACGCCGCACCAGTGTGGGCTTCAGCGTTGCGGTCCTGGGGGTGCTGGGCGGGCTGCTCCTCGTTTATCTGGGCATCGCCGTGGCCCACTGGGATCGCGCCTGGCAGCCGTTAATAAGCCATACCCGAATGCTGCGCCTGTTCCAGCCGATGCATCTAACGCTCTATGGGCCAGTGTTGTTTCTGGCGGCGGGGACGCTGGTGCTGGTCGTATGGTGGCACGGGCGATTGCGGACCTCAGCAGGGCTGGCAGTGCTGTTGGTCTTGCTCTATACAGATCTCTGGACGTTTAGCAGCCGCTACAATCCGGTGACCCCTGCCGCCGCTATTTACCCACCGAATGGGTCGATCCGCTATCTGGCGGCGCACCTGGGTCATGACCGCGTGGTCGGGGCCTTCGACACCCTCCTACCCAATGTCGGGATGATCTTCCATTTCCGCGACGTGCGCGGCTATGATGATCTGGTCGATCAGCCGTTTGCGCAGTTGTACAGCCCGGTGATTAATGGCCTGCGGGGTATGGAGCAGCGGACGTTCCACATCACCCGGGACCAGCACCGGTTGCTCGAGGTCGCGGGCGTCCGCTACCTGCTGACGCAGCGCCCACCCCGCGTGCCGGGGCAGCCCCAGGCCTACCGCTGGGTGGCAGAAGAGGGGCAGACGGCCATTTACGAAGACACCCTGGCCTTACCGCGGGCCTACAGCGTGATCAATGCCGTGGTCACACCCGATCGGGCCGCGGCGACGGCGGCCCTACTGGCCCCCGCCCACGACCCGCGCCGTACGGTGGTCCTGACGGGAGGCGGCACCCCGCGGGTCGACTCGCCCCTAGAGGTGACGGCCTCTCCCGTCACCTGGGAACGCGATGAGCCGGAGGAGGTGGTCGTACAAGCGACGTTGCCCACCAGCGGCTATGTGGTCTTGAGCGATAGCTATGCAGCGGGCTGGGTGGCAACCGTGGACGGGCAACCAACTCCGCTCCTACAGGCCAACGTCGTCTTCCGCGCGGTGGCCGTCCCTACGGGACACCACACCGTGCGCTTCGCGTACCAGCCACCCCTGTTCTACGGCAGTGCCGTCATTAGCGGGCTGACTGCCGGAAGCCTGCTGCTCCTGCTGGGGCGGGATCTCCGGCGGCGCGGTAAGAAGCTGCCAGAAACGATTCCAACGGGGGAGTCGAGTCAAGGTAGGTCCTCCACCGCTTAACCAACCTGCGCTATACATGAATTCGCTCAAGGTGCTGACCAATTCATCGCGTAAAAGCGCAGATCCTCGGTGGTGTGGGCGCGCCAGTACGGGCGATTGTGCGCCCCCGGATAGAGATGCAGGACCGGGTGCAGGCCCTGCGCCGCGAGGGCGGTGGCGAAGGCCGTGACCCCAGACACGAGCGAATCGTTGCGCCCCACATCCAGGTAAATGCGCGGCGCGGCGGCCGGGCCAAGCTGCGTGAGCTGTTGGGTCAGCGGGGCCTCGGTGACGGGACTGTGTCCCCCGACCGCGCTGAACAGGTCGGGATGCGCCACCGCCAGGCGCAGCGCCCACCAGCCGCCGCGCGACAGGCCGCCAATCGCCTGCTGGCTGCGGTCGCGCGCCACGCGCGTGGTCTGCGCGATGTGTGGCAGCAAATCGCGCAACACGAAGGCCGCGTAATCCACGCCCGGCTGATAATCGCCGTCGGGCATCACCACCACGAGCGGCGCGATGGTGTGCTGGGCGATCAGGCGATCGGCATCGGGCGCGATGTTGAGGTCCGGCCATTGGGTATGGTCGGCATTGGCCCCCGGCAGCAGATACAGGGTCGGATAGAGCCGTGTCGTGTCAGTGTCATAACACGGCGGCCTAGATTTAGCAGGGACGAGGTCCCCATTATAGTTGGCCCATTCCTGAACGATGTTGAACGTACCGGACGTAGAGGCGCTCATCGCCGTGTTGACTCTCCCTCCTCAACATCGGCCAGCGCCGCCGCTACGCTGCCCCGGTACACCTGCCGTAGCATACTTCCCAATCC
>JBBSAN010000360.1:0-6847 GCA_038252265.1 Chloroflexia bacterium | reverse complement strand
TCCGCATCATCTCGTTGCTGCCCGGCAGGTGGGGAGGGCGGGGAGATCGTAGTGGGCATTGTAGCGCTCTCCTTCAATTTGTAGAAAATCACGAAGCTTCCGTAATGTGGTCATTGATATAGCTATGTTGAACTGTGGCTGCACCAAGCCCTAATCAATAGCCACGTTTCTTTCTGCCGCTTGCCGCTTCGCTGCCAGCTTCTGCTGTTCCAACGCGCGCTGGGGGGCGAGGTCGTGCCAGGCCGGGCTCTCGGGCACGCTGGGGTCGAACCAGCCGGGGCGCGGCAGCTTGCCAGCGCGCACCCAGCGCCGCTCGTCGGCGCGCCAGCGGGCGCGGTCGGCGATCGCTTTCCGGGCCTCGGCAGCCTTGAACACATCGCCCGCCAGCAGGCCAGCCAGTTGCAGCGGCGCGATATTGACGCGCACGCCGTCGTTGAGATCCACCCGCCAGGCGCGCTCCTGCTGCACTAGCGCATCGTGGCTCGGCGGGGCGCTGTAGCCATCGCCGCTCCAGCGATCGGGCGGTTCATTGGCTAACAGGGGGTCCAGCTCAGGGCAGGCAAACCCGTCGTCTTCCACTGTGCGGAGCCGGGCGGCGAAGTCTTCCAACTCGTGGATCCGCTCGGTGGCCTGGGCCGCCGTAGTGTCGTCGCCCGCCTGTCGGGAGTCGGCAACCCGCCCGCGCTCTACCCGCAGCAATGGCTCGATGTACTGCGTGCGGATGCGGGCCAGTACGTCACGCTCACAGGCGTGGTAATAGAGCAGGCACTCGAACGCCGGAGCGCGCCGACCGCCTTTCCGTTTGCCGCCACCCGCGCTCGGCGTGCTGGCGAGGTGCCAGGCGATGGGCCGGTATTTGAACTGGCGCACATGGCGGGTGAAGAAGGTCCGTCGCAACCATTCCTCCAGCCCCAGGCCGGTCAGTTCCTGGAGCAGCCCCTCGGCGCGTTGCGCGCCCAGGGGGCCATCGTCCTCACGCAGCCGTGTGCGCAGCCGCTCGGCCAGGGACGGCTCACCCATGCCCGACAGGAGGGGGATGATGCCATCGGCGTCGGCCCAGGCGGGCACCGGCTCGCCCGCCTCGATCTGGTGCGGCCAGCGGTGGCCCAGCAGGCGCAGTACCAACACACTCAGCCGGTCCTCCAGCAGCCGCTGCTCTTCGGGCTTGCAGCGCCAACCCGCCGCCCGTCCTTCCTCCAGCAGCCGGTAGACCGTGATCGGGTGGAGTTGCAGCCGCACACTCAGCGCTTCGAGGAAGGTCTCGGTGGGGATGGGGATGTGCGCGCCCGATACGGCCTCCTCCTCGTCGCCTTCGCTGGCGGCGGCCTCCTCCTGGGCCACGTCCTTCGCTCCTGGCCCGGCCTCGTAGAGCAGCCGCAGGTTGGACTTGATCCGTGCTAGTTCCAGGGTGTCCGGGTGGAGGCGTTCGTGCGCCTCTAGGAAGGCCAGCACCTCCGGTGGCAACGACGGCAGGTCGAGATCGGTAGGCAACTCGGGCAGGACGTCGTAGCCTGCGATGAAGGGGAACCACCCGGCTGGGGTACCGGTTTCATCTATAATTTGGTCAATAGCATTTGAGGCAAGCTTAAATGCCTCTAGGCATATATGCTCAAAGAATCCCTCAATTGCTGCAAGATGTACATCAATACGGCTGGTAGGAACGATCGCACGAAAGTGGCTTTCCACCACATCGGACGAAGTAGATAGCTTTTTCAAGGCGACACAGAATTGAGCTGTGTTACTGATACTTGTGGGTATTTCCATCGATGGTACAGGAAGACGATCTACATAGCCAGGAGCGATCATACTCCGTGTAACCAAGCGTAGCATGAATGAGGCATATCTGCTCTGCAAAAAGAATAGACCGTAAAGGTGCGTGTCCAGTTTCGGGAATATGCCAGATCCTGAAAAATCAAATATCGAGCCAGCTTCCATGATTCTGCATGACACTGAACCTCTAGCCATTAGAGAATAAGTTATGCCGGGTTGGAGTTGGAATTCTTCGTTCCGAACAACTGATCCCTCAAATAGCTTAATTCTGCTCCCCGTGTTTTCCCAATCAATTGTGTATTGCGTTAACCCGAACCAACGCTTATGTCCACCCCCTTTGGCTAGTGGATACCAGCGCTCGTGGTTGGGCGACTCCCACACATAGCGCAGATATCTTTCAGCAGAAGCACTTGACACTCCCGCCTTGATATGTGCCCATGATTTTCCATACAGAGGATTGTTTACTAAGGTCGCTAGCAGATCCTCATTAACCCAGTACACTACGGGGCTCCCGGGTATGTTAAGAAGGGGTACTTGCTGAACAATAAATACATACTCCACTTTCGTACCGAGTTTGGACGCTTTCTGGAGCAGTTCAGCCTGCTCTTCTGATACTCTTGGTGTTCTTAAACGACACGCCCATAATCGATGTTCATCTGTGGGGACTGCGTTGCGCAATATAAACATGGCCGGTGGGACGGGAGGATCAGCCTCCGAAAAAGCGTGTCTTCCTAAGTGTGCTACTGCCTCAACACTGGTTTCCCGTAGAAGACCTCTGAAATTACCCTTTTCGATAGCCTCGGGCAATTTGTCTGGCGTAACGGCACGTAATTCTGCGAAGCTACCAAGAAACATCCAACTCTGCTGTAGAATCATGGCTACGCGCCCTTTGCTATAAGTAAGCTGACAGGCGCGTAGAAGCATAGCTGTGGCTAAGTCGCGTTTACCAAATGGGTAATTTTGCTCTACATAACTTTTGAGGGGTAAATTCATGCTTCTGCTACCCATGTACGGCGGGTTGGTCACCACCACGGCATAGCGGCGGTCGAGCAGTTGTAGCAAGCGCACGCCCTGCGTTGCCTCGCGTCCGAAGAGCGCGGCGGCCACGTCGGCCTCGCCCGCCTCAGCGGCGAAGCTAGTAGCGATGCGGTCCAGCAGGGTGCGCTTCAGTTCCGCAGGGTCGCGTCCGGCCAGTTCAGTGATGGTGCGGCGCAGCGCGGCTTCGTCGGGGTCGAAGTCCATGGGGATGGTATGGGAGCGGGTCAGGGTGGCGATGGCCCGGTCGAGGTGCTCGCCGGGGTGGATCAGGCTACCCAGCAGATCGGCCTGCTCCAGAGCAGCGAAGATGCCCTCCAGCAGGGGCCGGAACAGCCGGTCGCCGGGGTGGCGGACCAGGTGGCGCTCCAGCGCGCCGGGGGTGAGGCCGCTGGGGGTGGTCGCCAGGTTCATCGCCGGGGGCCGGTAGGTGCCGGGGCCGGGCTGGCGGCTCGCCCGCCGCTCATCCCGCACCCCTTCCCAGGCCCGCAGGTAGAGCGTCAGCACGGCCAGTTGCGCGGCGCGCGGATCGATGTCGATGCCGAACAGGTGGTCGCGCAGGACTACGTCGGCCACCTGAGTTGCGTTCCACGCCGGGTACTGCTCCCGGTACATCGCCCCCAGCATGTCAAACGCCTCGCGCAGGAAGTGGCCGCTGCCCATGCAGGGATCGAGTACGGTCAGCCCGGCCAGCGGCAGCGGGTGTGCGGCGGGGGCCTGGTTCTCTGGGCGGATATAGTACGGCCAGGTGGCCGGCAGGGTGCTGGTGGGGTAGGCTTCGTGGTAGCTGCGACCCAGGCTATTCTGGAGCAGCCACTGGACCATGTATGGCTCGGTGAATAATTGCGTGGCGGCGGCGATCTCGGCGCGGGTGCTCACCTTCCCCCCACTGCTCAGCTTGGCATAGACGCGCGCTTTGGCTGCCTCCTGATAGAACTGATAGGCCCAGCCAATGGCGTCGGGGTTGGCCCAGGCGGCGTCAGCCTCAGCCAGCGTGAAGCCGGACAGCACCCCGCCCACCGCCCTGACCACGCGCAGCAGGGTCGGGGTGCTGGGGCGCAAGGCCACTGCCGGGTCGGTGAGATCAAACAGGCCGGGCGGAGCAGCATCCTGGGCGCAGGCATCCTCGATCACCGCCCACCAACCGGCGTCGGCACCCCCGGCGCGGGCGGGATCCGTCTGGCGCAATACATACAGCGCTTCAGACAGCCCCTCGTAGTCAGGATTGGGGCGCAGTGTCTCTTCGATCAGTCCGCGGGCCTCCATCGCCCGCAGCGCCAGTAGCCGGTTGATCCACGAGTAGGCCGCGCGCTCGACCAACTCCGTGCGGGCGGCAGCGCGGTCTTTGGCCGGCAGTTGCGCGAGCTGGGCCTCGGCCACCCGCCAGGCCCGGCGCTCGGTGGTGGTGGGGTTCGGCAAGGCGTCGAGCGGGGTCAGCGTGCCGTCGGGGGCGATGCCCAGCCGCTCCAGTTCCCGGTCGAGGTCGCCGCGTTGCCAGTTCCCCGCGGTATCCGGCGCACCGAGCAGCGTGCGGCGCAGGTCGTTCATCAGTGTGCGCAAGAGATCTTTGTGGCGTTTGAGCATGATGGAGCCGTCTTCCTTCGTCCGTGTATCGCCTCAGCCCAGCTGCAACTGATTGATATTGAATTGCTTGATCCGGTCCGTTACTTGCAAGCACGCCTGAAACTTCGCGTCGGCACCTCGGCTGATGACCAGACCGATCACCGGCGTCCTCCGGGCGATATTCGTCTGGACCCAGCCCACGTAGTTCGAGATCTGGCCGAAGGTGTTTTGCCCGGCCTGCACGTTCTTCAGCTCAATGACGACATACCGCTGCCCCTTCTGATCATAGCAGAGCAAATCGATCCGCCCGCCGTTGCCTTTACAGACGAACTGTCGCCCGGACCGTTGCGTCCCCGGCTCGACGTAGAGGCGCAGATCATAGCCCAACGGCTTGAGCACGCCCAGATTCCGGGCCAGCCGATCTTCCAGCTCTCGCTCCACCAGGATGCCGGGTAGGACCGGCTGCTGCTCGGCGTGCCCGAGGAACTTGCCGTAGCGCGGATTCTTCTGCAGCGCCAGATGATTCAGCGCCTCCCAATACGGTGGCGGCACCTGAAACACGCGGCCCTGCATTTGCCCGCGCACGGTACCCCAATTCGCCAGCACGGGATCGGCTTTCAGATCCTTGAACGTCACGGGATGGTCGAATTTGTACAGCACTTCATACTCACAGGCGAAGTCCCAGCCTTCCGCAACAGCATCCGGATCGTCCTCTAGCGAATAGGCGTTGCTTTTGGCCTCGATCAAATACCCGATGTCGGATTTAGGCCGCGTGCGCCAGAGGAAGACCAGATCGCCCATCCGGGTATCCCGGTGACAGGTCCACCAGCCCCCCGCGTCATCGGCAACACCGGGGTCCAGATCGGCGCGCTCGTTCCCCTCGTCATCAAGGTAATATTTGGGCCGGGTCACCCACAGCCAGTGCTGCCGCGTTGTTTGTCCGCCGGGCATCGGTACCCCTCCCGTGACATGTTGTTTACTACTCGATGATCACAATCCGCTGCTGGTCTAACTCGGTCTGAATGCGCCGTCGTAACCCTTCCAGCAACTGGCGCAATTCCTCGGGGGAGCTAATCTGTGTCGCCGGCACCAGGTCGCCCCGCTGCAAGTGGGTTTCCTGGCGCGTGGTTGGCTCATCTTGAGCATAGCGGCTACGTATCTCGCGCACGGCCAGTTGCGTGTTCAGTTCGGTGGTGGTCAGCGCCGTCTGGAGGCCGCGCGCGTCGGACAGACTATGGCTTGGCTGCGCCAGCCGTCGCTCCACCTCGCCCAGCGTCGCCCGCAGCCGAGCCGTCTCTTCCGCCAGGTGATCCTCTGGGACCCCCGCCCCGCGGACCCGGTCCACTAGCCCGCCGTCTATTTCACTCAGGCGGGTGCGGGCCTGTTGCTGCCAGGCGGCGATCTGGTTGGTGACGGCCTGCTGCGCCGCGCGATACACCGGCACCAGCTCGGCCCAGCGGGCGGGCGTGCTCATGCTCCGCTCCTCGCTCAGCACCCGCCAGTCGGCGATAAAGCGCCGCACCTCGGCCAGATCGGTTTCGGCGTTGACCATGCTGTAGAAGAAATCGCGCATCTCTCGGTAGAGATCGGCATTCTCCCGCTGGAATGTCTCCAGTCGTTCCAATAGCTCGGTAAAGCGCAGCAGCCGGTCGGCCTGCTCGTGGAAGAGCGGCAGACGTATAGCAGGGACGGCAGTATTCAACAGTTCGGTCACCAGGCTCTGCCCGGCTTCAAACTCCAACGGTAGCAAGCACTGCGCCGTCGTCGCCCAGTTCGCTACCACCTGCGCACGCCGGGCGACTGCGGTGAGTTGATCACCCAGTTCCTTGTTCAGGGTTGCGGCGACCAACGAGGGCTTGATATTGAACATGGTCTGGAGGTAGCCCCGGATTTCCTGCAATTCAGACATGCTCAGGTCCGAGCGCACGCCCTGCACCCGCAGGTTTTTGAAGCGCTGCTCCTTCGTCAGCAGGAGCACCACGTCGGGATCGGCCGGATCGGTCAACGTCCGGCTACTGTCGATCAGGCGGCAGGCGGAGGCGCGCAGCAGCAGCGCCAGCCCGACCTGCACCGCGTGGCCGTCCCAGCCAAACGGCGGGCGCTCGAACTCGCTGCGCAGGGCCTCGGCGTTAATCGGTGGCTGATCCTGCTCGGCCAGCGGCAGCCGCCCGCGCAACGCGCTTACCAGGGGGTGACTGTCGTTGAGCGTGCCGTCTGCTTTGTAGATGCCTAGCCCTTGAAGGTCCGTATTGGTGGTATTGTTATTAAGTGCGGCTTTCACCGCTGTTTCTTCATTGGCAATCCGGTACGGCAGCTCAGCAAAGCGCGGATAGATTTGTGGTAAGAGTTGGCCCAGCGTCGCCCGCACCATCGCCCGCCCGCTCTCGCCCGCCGCCAACTGGTAGCTGCTGCCGCGAAAGAAGATCATGCCGCTGCGTACCGCCAGGCCCAGCAGCCGGCGCACCTCGGCCTTGTGGCT
>JBBSAN010000359.1:0-6852 GCA_038252265.1 Chloroflexia bacterium | reverse complement strand
GGCAATGCGGTCAGACTGCCTCCGCCGAAGTCGGGGTGCATCCGGGCGGCGCGTTCTAGCAACCGGCTGTGCAGGTAGAACACGTCGCCGGGGTAGGCTTCGCGTCCGGGCGGGCGGCGCAGGAGCAGCGCCACCTGGCGGTAGGCCCAGGCGTGCTTGCTCAGGTCGTCATAGACGATCAGGGCATCGCCGCCAGCTTCCATGATTTCCTCGCCCATCGCGCAACCGGCGTAGGGGGCCAGGAACTGGAAGGCGGCGGGGTCGGCAGCCGTGGCGGCGACGATGATCGTGTGCTCCATCGCGCCGTTGCGCTCCAGGGTCGCCACTAACTGGGCTACCGTCGAGGCCTTCTGGCCCACGGCAACATAGATGCAGACGATGCCGGTGCCCTTCTGGTTGATGATGCAGTCCACCGCCAGCGCGCTCTTGCCCGTCTGGCGGTCCCCGATGATCAGTTCGCGCTGGCCGCGGCCCACCGGGAACATCGCGTCCACCGACTTGACCCCGAACTGCACCGGCGTATCCACGTTCTTGCGCAAGACCACACCGGGGGCGATGCGCTCGACCGGGCGGCGCTTCATGTTCGCGGGCAGGGGGCCTTTGCCGTCGATCGGCTCGCCGAGCATGTTGACCACGCGCCCGATCAGTTCGCGCCCCACCGGCACTTCGATGATGCGCCCGGTGGCGCGGACGGTGTCGCCTTCCTCGATATCGGTGTAGGGGCCGAGGACGATGACGCCGACGCTTTCTTCTTCCAGGTTGTAGGCCAACCCGCTGACGGTGGCCGGGCCGTGCTTGGTCTGCACGTCAATTTCGACCAGTTCGGAGGCCATGACGTTGGCGAGACCATAGACACGGGCGATGCCGTCGCCGACCTCAACGACCGTGCCCACGTTGACCGCCCGCACCGGCTGTCCAAAGTTTTCGATTTCACTCTGAATAATCGAGCTGATTTCTTCTGCTCGTAATGTCATGGATGCCTCCTGCGAGTAGTCAGTGGTCAGTGGTCAGTGGTCAGTAGTGGGTGATCAGTATTGAAATAAGATACGAACTGAAACCGTTTAATACTGGCAAATGACTGGTCACTGACCACTGATCACCGACCACTAGGTTAACCGTTCTTGTAACTCGTTTAGTTTGGTCCGCACGCTGCCGTCATATAGCTCGTCGCCGACGCGGGCGATCATGCCGCCGATGATGCGGGGGTCGGTGTTGAGGCGCAAGTCGATCTTCTGGGCACCGGTTAGTTGCCGCAGGCGGTCTTGCACCTTCTGTTGCTGCGCTTCGCTCAGGGCGACCGCGGTGGTCACATTGGCGATCACGACCCCTTCTTCACGGTTCGCCATCTCGACAAACTCGTCGGTGATCCGGGGTACCAGGCCCAGCCGTGCCCGCTCGGCCAGCAGGTACAGCAGGTTCTGCACCAGCGGGTCCAGTTTGACCGTGAAGGCATCGTCCAGGATCTGGCGCTTGGCGGCGCGGGGCACCTTCGGATCTTCCAGCACCCGAATCAGCTTCGGGTCGGACAGGATCCCCGCCGCCGTGCGCAGGTCGCTGCGCCAGCGGTCGATGGTTTTGCTCTTCTTGGCGAGGTCGAACACGGCTTCCGCATACCGCCGCGCCACTGCTCCTTGCGCCATAGATTGCCTCCGGCAGAAATTAGATCTTAGAAATTAGAAGTTAGATATTCGATTACGGCCTGCGCCAGTCACCTAAACATCTGAACCATGCAACATCTGAAAAATCTAATCTCTAATATCTGATTTCTAATTTCTCGTCTGTCACGACCGCCGGTCCGCCTGGGTCAACGCCTCGTCCACCAACTGCTCGTGGAGCGTGGGGTTGGTCTGGAGTTCTTGCCCGATGATCCGGGTGGCGGCCAGGATGGTCAAGCGCCCAACTTCGCGGCGCAGATCGCTCTTGGCCTTTTCGGTCTCGTTGACGATCTGGCTGCGGGCCTCTTCCAGCATCTTCTCGCGCTGGCGTTGGGCTTCTTCCTGCGCGGCAGCGATAGTGCGCTGGGAGGCGGCCTGCGCGTTGCCGAGCAGTTCCTGCGCGTCCCGGCGGGCACGCTGCATTTCTTCTTCCCCGCGCTTCTGGGCGGCGGCCAGTTCTTGCTTGATCTGCTCGGCCTGGGCGATGCTCTCGGTAATGCGCTCGGTGCGCTGGTCAAGCATGTTCATGACCGGCGTGTAGGCAAAGCGATAGAGCAGGAACACCAGCAGCCCAAAGGCCAGGGCCTGCCAGATCAGCAGGGCAAGATCAATACCTAACGCTTCCATCTTAGATTGCCCTCTCCAGCGGGAGCGGGCCGGGCGCAAACGCCAGGGCCGCGGCTCCCGCTTACCTGATGATGGGGAAGCCGGGCGGCTTAAACGAACAGCAGCACCAGGGCCACCACGAAGGCGTAAATCGCCACCGCTTCGGCCAGACCGGCACCGAGGATCATCGTGCCACGAATATCACCGGCGGCGTCCGGGTTGCGGCCAATGGCCTGCATGGCCCCGCTCACCGCGATGCCGATACCGATACCGGGGCCGATGCCCCCCAGACCAATCGCCAGGCCAGCGGCTAGCTGCTTGAGCGGGCCGGTGACGCCCCCACCCGTCTGAAACGCCTGATCCAGAACCGGGCCGAGCAAAGAAATTGCGGTCGCAGTCGTGTCCAACATCTAAATACATCCTCCTCAGTGAATTTTGGATTTCCGATTTCCGATTTTGGATTTGCGATTTGGATTTGGACTCCCTGTATCGTAGCCAAAACCCAGCATCTACCATCCAAAATTGCCTAAGCCATATGTGCTTCTGTGCCGGTGCGCGGGTGGTCGATCGGCCCGTCCTGCTGGACGTGCGCCTCGGCGGCGTGGTCGCCACCGGGACCGTGCCCCGCCGCCGCCAGCGAGATATAGGTAAGGGTCAGCATGGAGAAGAGCAAGGCCTGGATCCCGCCGAAGAGGATCTCCAGCCCCAGGAAGATGACCGCTCCAAAGCCGACGAAGATACCGCCAAGCAGGGAATACATCACCAGCAAGAGCACCTCGCCGCCGAAGATGTTGCCGAAAAGACGGCAGGAGAGCGAGATGATGCGCGATAGCTCACCGATGATGTGGACCGGTCCCAGGAAGACCGGAGTGAATAGCTCTTTGATGTAGCCGCCGACGCCGTGGGACAGCACGCCGGTGATCTGGACGATGGTCACAGCGATGAGGGCCATCGCCAGAGTGGTGTTCAGGTCAGCCGCAGGGGCGCGCAGGAAGGGGTGGAATTCGGTGCCGGGATGGCTGAAGCAGGGGTTTTTGGGGTCTTCCACCACCGGGGTCGCGCTCGAGTCGGTGCTGGCGGCGGCCTCGGTGGCCGGGTAGCAACCGCCGATGGAGCCGACGCCGGGGAACAGCGACAGGTAGTTCGCGGCGAGGATGAAGATGAAGAGCGTGGCGATCAGGGGGAAGATGGTGCGGCCCAGTTTCTTCCCGGCCACGCCTTCGGTCAGGCCCAGCAACGATTCGACGGCGGCTTCGGCCAGGTTCTGTCCCGGCCCCGGCACCAGTTTCATCCGCCGGGTCATCGCGGCGAAGAAGATGACCAGGATCGCGATCACGACCAGGGTCATCAGCATCGAGTTCGTAAAGTGGATCGGCCCGATATTAAACAGGGTTTCCGCTTTGATGCTGGGATGCGGCTTGGCGGGTGTTAAAAAGTCTCTAATAGCATCCATGCCGGTGTGGCTCCTCTACGAGTGTGGGTCGCAGTCCTGCACGCCTGTTATTTGATCGTGTCCAAAATCTCGGTGACCACCGGGTCGCTGAAGAAATGATCGGCAGCGTCACGCACCAGGGCCGGTTGTTCGGCAAAATACTGCTGGATCGCCAGCAGGCGAGTCAGATCCGGCCCACCGGGGGCCAGCGCGGTTCGCAGTCCCTGGGCCTGGGCCAGGCTTTTGGCATCCCCGATCTTTTCCAGCCGGGCCAGCAAATCGTCCAGGGCGTTGTTCAGGCGCACCTGCATCGTGCCGGTCGGGCGGGGGCCTTCCAGCGTCAGCATCGGGCGGCCCTCGGTATCGTTCGTTGTGGTGGGCGATCCGGCGGGCTTTTTGCTCCCGAACGCCATGCGAGTCAGGTTATATAAGGTGCCAAAGGCGAGCAGCAGTCCGACAGCGATCCCGGCCAGCACCAGCCAGGGCCGGGTGTTGAGCTGTTGATCCGCCCAGTAGCCGCCCCCGACGCAGGCCAGCATCGGGCAGGCAATGGCAAATCCGAGTTGGGCGGCTAAACCGACCGCCTGCATCGTCCCGCGGTCGCGCATCCTGCATCGCTCCTCATGGTCTCACGGTGGGATTGTGCAGGTTCTAGCACGCAGCGTGCCACGCATCTCTCGCTGCAAAGGGGCAAAATAAATCCACCCCAAATGGCGCGGAGATCAAACCCTTTTTAATCGCCTCACCAGACATGCTGGTTGCGTCAGCATTATACCAACTCCGATCAAGATTGTCAAGTTTTTCACAATCTTTACCTGCTGTTTACAACACGAGTTTGCGGCCCGGCTCGCGGCGCTTGCGTGCCCGGCAGGCTCTGGCTTATAATACCGCGATGGTAAGGGTAATGCGTGCATGGGGATGGGACCCGGTACTGGTAGCGATCCTGGCCGGAGCCTTCCTCTTGCGCCTGGGCTACGGCCTGTTCGCCGGGTTGAGCCTGCCGCCCGATGGCCGCCCGTTCCTGATCGATGAGCAGGAGTATTACCTGGCCGGGCACATGCTGGCCGCCGGGCACGGCTTCAGCTTCTACGACACGTTCACCTGGACCCGCGCCCCGCTCTACCCGCTGTTCGTCGCCGCGATCTTCCTGGTGGCGGGGGTGCAGGTGGCCCCGGTGCTGTGGGTCCAGGCGGCGCTCAGTACGCTGACTCTCTACTGGCTGACGACGCTGGCCGGGCGCGTGCCGACCCGGTTTTTGAGCGTGCGGGCAACCCGGCGGGGGACGGCGCTGGTCGGGGCACTCTGGCTGCCGTTCACCCTGTTCGCCCAACTGCTGGTGTCCGAGACGCTGTTCCTCTGCCTCTTTGTCGGGGTGCTGGTCCTGCTGGCCCGCTGGGCCGACGGACGGGCGGCGGTATCTCCCCGTGCCGGATGGCGGCTGCTGGTGGGCGCAGGGGCATTATTGGGGTTGGCCGCGCTGACTCGTTCTACGGCGCTGGCTTTCGTACCACTGGCGGCCCTGTGGGTGGCCTGGATAGGCAGACAGGGGAGCATGGGGCGGGTGCGGCTGGTGGCCCCGGCGCTGCTGCTGGGCGCGGCGGTGCTGGTGATCGCCCCCTGGACGGCGCGCAACATCGCGGCCTATGGCCTCAGCCCCGGCGGGCCGGTCCTCATCGATACGTCGAGCGGCTACAACCTCTGGCTGGCGGCGAACGGCGTACACGACGGCGAGCGGCTGGCAACCGAGTTGCGCGGCATCCCCGGCGTGCTGGCCCGCCAGCAGCACGCCCTGGCCCAGGCCGAGGCGCAGATCGCCGCCGACCCCGGCGCGTTCGGGGCGAAGGGTTTTAAGGAGAGCCTCGACCTGTGGACGATCAATCCCAGCGCCGAGGAGCGGCAGGTGGGCGGGGCCACGGCGGGGCGGGTGCCGCCGCAACACCTGCTGGCCGTGCTGGTGTTTGAGGACGGTCTATACCTCGCCATCGGCGTGCTGGCCTTGCTGGGGCTGGCCGTCGCCCCCCGCGACCCGCTGAAAAGCCTGATCGGACTGTGGGTGCTGCTGTGGATGGTGATGGCCTTCGTCTTTTTCGCCGTCACCCGCTTTCGCTTCCCGGTGGTGGCCTGCCTGCTGCCGTGGGTGCCGGGAGGCGCGGCCTGGCTGCGCTACCGGTTGGGCCGGGCGCTGCCGCGTGCCCACGCCAGGGGGTTGGCCCTCAGCTTGCTGGCCCTGATCTTCCTGCTGGTCGTCGGGCCAACCCTGCCGGTGGGCGCGACCGACACCGGCGTGCGCCGCTGGTTCGAGCAAGCGCCGTTCCGCGCCGGGGAAGCCGCCTTGCAGGCGGGCAATCCCAGCAATGCCGTCGGTCAGTACACGAAAGCAAACCAGCTTTTGCCCGACACGCAATTCGGCACGTTGGCCGCGCAAATTGCGGCGAACGGGAACGTGCCGGGTGGCCTGGACGCCCTATCGCGCAACCCGGCGCTGGACCTCAGCCCGGCGGGGGTCTATAGCACACGGATGGAGCCATACCTGTTGCAAGGCCAGATCGCCCGGCTGAAGGGGGATACCGCACAGGCGACCCGCCTGTTCACCAGCCGCCCGGTGAACGACGCAGGGACGGCGGCGCTGAGTTGGGCGGCTGCCCATTTTTCAACGGTTATGACCGACAATATTTCGATAGATGTCGGTTCCGGTCTAGACATTGGGTATGTGGAAGGAATGTATGGGGTGGAGCAGGATGGGGGTGTTACCTATCGCTGGACCAGCGCTGTCGCTATATTAGTCCCACCTAGTTCATCGCCTACCAGACTGCGTTTGCGTTGGAACGGTTGGCGTCCGGCAGGCTGGCCCCCGGCGACGGTCGTTGTGACGTCTCATCACTGTGGAATCGATACCTGTCTTGACCGGCGACATGTGGTGGAGGTGCCCAATGATACAGTATGGCATGACGCCGATTTGGATGTCGTCCCATCGCGCCTAATCAGCCTGAGCATAGCCGTCAACACCTTCGTCCCTGGGGGTGCCGACCCCCGCGACCTGGGCATCAAAATTGACCGCATGGAATGGGTAAAGTAGCGTCTTGCAAACCCTCATCCAAAATCCAAAATCCACAATCCAAAATTGGCTCGTGCTGGGGGCGCTGGCGGTGCTGGCGCTGG
>JBBSAN010000358.1:0-6856 GCA_038252265.1 Chloroflexia bacterium | reverse complement strand
TGGCCAGCGCCCAATCGACGGCCTGGTACGCGCCATAGCCGACGCCGAGCGCGGTCGCGAAGTACAAGATGGTGTTGAAGAGCGGGAGAAACGGGCCGGGCCGGGCCAGGCCGCAAGGCAGTGGAGGTATGGATGGATCGAACATAAGCAGTGTTCCTTCTGGATGCGTTCCGCCTGGATTGACACAAACGGCCTGAGACTACCTATCTTGGCGAGTTGAGCTAAGCGGCAACGAGATTCGGCGGAAGATTGCGGCAATTTACGCGCGGCCCCGGCTGGCCTGCGGCTCGGCCGTCTGCCACCGCTGGATCGGCGTTATAGATTGATGGATTGGGAGCCACGTCCGGCCAGGGCCCCCGCCACCCGCTGGCGCGCAGTGGCGAGGCGGGCCTGTACACAGGCGGGGGGCAGATCTAAGATCCAGGCCACGCTCGACAGCGGAAGTTGTTCACAGCTTCGCAGGATGAGGGGCGGCCGGAGACTCGGCGTGAGGTGGAGGAGGGCGGTCCAGAGGGTGGGATCGCCGACCCGGGGCAGGGTCGGGTGGTGCCCGAGCAGCCGGTAGCGGAGCCCCTGCCCCCGCAGGGGAGTCCTCGCTTGCCGGGTGGCCCACCGATACAGCGGCAAGCGGCCCGTCCAATCGAGCGACGGGAGGGTGGGACTGGTGGCGAGTTGGACGAAGACCTGCCGTGTCAGCCGCTCGGCAGCGGCCGGGTCGACCAACAACCGGCTAGCGTACCAATGGATCGCTTCGCCATGCGGGTCATACAGGGTCAGGACGACGCTGCTGGGCGATCCCACCGCCCAGGTCCGGAGTTCGTTGGTCAGCATGGGGCGATCACCTCCTCGCAGGGTGTCGTGATGACCTGCACCTCTAGTTCGCGTCCCAAATGGGAGTTGATCAGCGAGTGAAGGGGGGCCAGGCGGGTGCGGGCCGCCGGGTCCGCCTGACGGATCGTGATCTGCAACGTCTGGGTGTGTAGCCCCCGCCAGAGCGCGCTAATGTAGCGTAAGACCAGCTCGCGCCGCCAGGTACTCACGTCGGGCGGGTCTGGGTCGAGGGCGGCAAAGGGGTCGCGGGCGGCGGTCCAGTCGCGCTGCAACGGCCATTCGCACAGTACCAGGGGCGGCCCGATGGGGAGGAGGCTCGGTGGTTGGGGAGCGACCCGAGGAAAGGCACCGATTAAGAGGGCGGGCTCGGGTGCCGGGGGCCGGGCGGCCCAGGAGGTCACGCTCCAGGTGATGGCCAGGATGTCGCCAAGCGGCGCTGCGGCTGGTGATGGGACCGGCAGGTGGAGCGGCCGCCCCAGCCAGCAAAATCCATGCAAGGCGGGCTGGCCGGCCAGCGCAGGCAACTGGGGGGTGGTTACCGGGGCAGGCAGATGCTGGGGGGCGGCCTGGATCGTCCAGGCACAGGCGGCGGGGCTGCTATAAAAGGCCGGGCTGCGCAGGAGGGTCTGGAGCAGGAGGGCTTCTAGCGTGGCAGCGGCGGGGGCCCCGCCGCGCCCCGTCAGACGGGCGATGGTTTGCTGCCCGTCGGGCGAGAGAAAGTACCCGCCTAACGCCAGTTGCATTTCCAGCGCGGCCGATGGTCGAAACGGGACGGTCGAATTGCTCATGGGCTTGCCGCTTTCATCCGACGCGAGGGGTCCTTGTGATCGCGCGGGGGTCGGGTTGGCGTCGTCATGATGGCCCGGATCGCCCCCGTCGGTGGGGGCGGCGAGGGGGGCGGGTGGCCCAGGGGGGACCTTCCCGCGGAAACGGTGGGCGCCCGGTCCCCGCATACCCTCCAGGCGCGGGGCGGGCGGCCCGGTCGCCTCGCGCCCGCGAGCGAAAGAACGCTGGGCCTGTCGGGGAGAACCCAATGCCGCCGACGATCAGGATCGCGCAGACGAAGCCCAGCACACCGATGGCCCCGTCCACCATCTGCAAGCAGCCACTGGCGAGCAGGGGCGGGATCAGCCAGAGCGCCAGCAGGCGCAGTCCGCTCCAGATCAGAAAGAGGGTCTGCCCGATCACGACGGCCCGGTACACCGGCGGGCGCGGCCAGGGGAGGGTGTGCGCCCGCCGGTGCAGGAGCACCTGCAGCACCACGGCGCCGCCCAGGATCACGCCGGCCCAGAGCAACGGAGAGTTAATGTTCATCGAGATCCCTTTCTGCCCCTCGGCCCTTCTGCTAGCGGCTGGATGGTGTCCAGATACGGGATGGCTTGCACGGCAGCCACCAACCCCGCCAGGTCGCAGGCGGGGGCCAGTAGCGCGAACAGGTCGGGGTCGGTGGTGCCGCGCCCAGGCGTGCCGGCATAGATCACGGCCGGGTAATCGGCGGGGCGGACCACTCCATGCGGCACGGTGGGGTCCGTCCCCAGCCACCGCTGCGCCCGATAATCAATTCGCCAGCCGATGGGTAAGTCGATCCACCAGTGGAGGGGAAGGGTGTCGGGGCCCGCCGTGCAGGTTCCGACCTGGCGGGTATGGGTGATCCCGGCGTGGGTCAGCAGGCACTGCAGGCAGCGGGAAAGCCCGTCGCCCTCCAACGCGGAGCAGGCGTCCAGTGGGGCCAGCACCCGCCGCAACTGAGCGAATACCCATGCCTCGCGGTACGCCTGCGTGTATGCCTGGCCTTCGGCGCTGGTGCGGGGCCAGGTGCGGATAAATGGGGGGTGCCGGACCTCCGTCGTCGTGATACGCCGGATCACCTGCGCCAGCGAGAGGCGCAAGCCCGCAAAGTAGGTGCGGGCCAGCGATGCCCCGGGCGTGGGGTCGATCACCGTCGGACCGGCTTCGAGCCAGCCGTGCTCGAACACCAGGCCCCAGGGCTCCTCCACCGCCCAGCCCTCGACGTACTGGACATCTGCGGCCAGGTCGGGGCAACTCATGGCCCGGAACGCGTTGTGCCAGCATTCCTGAGGGGCCGCCTGGATCCGGGCCGCGATCGCCTCCGAACGGGCGCAATCGAGTGGCATACGGGGGTCCTCTCTTTCTTGGACTTCCTGGCGGTGCTCCGCGCTTAAAGGGCGGCCAGGATCTGTGCTTGTAGCGTGGTCAGCCGCTCCGGCCGGGGGCGGCACCAATCCGGCGCGGTGCGGTACTCCTGGTTGGTCGGCTGGCCCTGGTAATGAACAAGGCAGCCATTGACCGCCGCGACCGCGGGGCGGCGCCCCCGCGCAAACACGGCAGGCACCGGCACAAGCACCGGTCCCAGCCGGACCGCATAGGCCGGGCGGGTTGCCTGGCCGAGCGTCAAATCCAGTAGGTACAAGCGGTCTGCGGCCGTGACTAGCGCGGCCAGGTGACCCTCCCAGCGCGCCGGGTCGTTGCGCCCGGTGGGATAGCCCAGCCCCAGCCACCACGCGCCCTCGGTGTCGGCCCAGTGCCGGGTTTCGGCTGGCGTGGTCGGCAGGTGCCCCAGCCGCTGGTAGCACGCCACAAAGGCGGCGTTGTAGATCGTGACGATGACCGGGCAGGGGGTAGCCGGGTAGCCCAGCCGGGGCAGGAGGGTGCAGAGGAGCTGCGTCGCGGCGATGCAGCTATCCGGGGCATAGACCCGGGCCAGCACGGGCGGCGCGACCTGGAGGAGCCGTGTCAGCAGCGCATCGGGGGGCACCGCTGGCACGGCAGGGGGCGGACTCAGGGCTGGGGGCGGCGGGCGCGGCGCGGCGGAGGGTTTGCGCGTCATGGGGTCCCTCCGTCGGATTCCGCCCGATCCCGGTCGCGGATGGCGGTCGCGGCCAGGCTGGCCCACCAGGTGTTGGGCAGCGGCCCGCCGTCCTGGGTCAGGATGCAGTTGCCGATGGCCGCCCAGAGGCGCTGGAGTTCCTGCCGGAGCACGGGGGTGTAGCGCGGGTCTTCCGGATCGCCCCCCGCCGCCCAGAGCGGGGCATTCAAGAAACTCGCCAGA
The DNA here is from genome assembly GCA_038252265.1 of Chloroflexia bacterium. Lineage (GTDB taxonomy): Bacteria > Chloroflexota > Chloroflexia > QHBQ01 > JAICKM01 > JBBSAN01. The sequence continues at coordinate 2,955 of JBBSAN010000358.1, read as the reverse complement.
TTATCGAGCCCCCAGCGTGGTTGCAGCACACCCGGCTGCCGGGTGTGCTCTTCGGCCAGGAGCCGGTCGGCGGCGGCCCCGATCACGCCTGGGTCCACGATCTGCGTGGGCGTGCCGGCCAGGGCGGCCAGGACCGGCGGGACCAGGAGGGCCTGCACGGCGGGGACGCGCTCCGCCGCCGGAGCCATCGGCAGCGCGCCCAGGCAGCGCAGATGACATTCCCGGGCCAGCGCGGGCACGTCGGTGGGATCGCCCCACAGCGGGATGCGCTGCCCCTGGATCTCCCGGTAGGCCATGTTGTCGACCAGGCCGACAATGCGGGCGCGTTCCGAGCCGGAGAGAGCGAACACCGCCCGGCGCACATCGGCGAGGGCCAGCTCACCCGCCGTGGCGACGATCAAAAAGCGTGACTGCGGGCAGAGGGTCGTGACCGCCCGCAGCATATCGCCGGTGCCGGGGGGCATGTCGATCAGGACGAGGTCGGCGGTGGTGGCGACATGCTCGGCGAACAGGTGCAGCACCGGTTCCAGGAAGACGCCGCGCCAGGTCAGCGCCTCCTGGTCGCCGAGCAGGTGCCCGATCGACACGACCTCGATGCCGTCCACGACGTGGGGCAGGATTTTGCCCGCTTGGGTGCGGAGTCGCGGATCGGCGGTGGGAAACAGCACCGGCGCGCTCGGCCCGTAGAAATCGGCATCCACGACCAGCACCCGTCGTCCGGCCGCCGTCAGCGCGTACGCCAGGTCCCGCGTCACGGTGCTGTTATGCACGATGATGTCGTTCGCTACAAAGCAATGCGTTTCTGGAACGGCCAGATCATAGACGGCGTGTTCTCCGGCATCTTCGATTGAGACAATGCGATCCCAGAACACATCGTGACTGAGCAGCAGCCGGTACCGATCTGCCACGCCAAAGCGTTGGCAAAACGCGCGGAAGGCGGTCATGGACAATGTGCCGGTTTTCTGATTAAACAAGCTATCGAATTGAAATTCGCCTTTGCTGCGGCCTATCTGGGCTCCAATCGATTTCAGCGAGATACGGCGGGCTGCTGCAACCACCGCCCGCAGTTCTTGTCGGAGCGCCGGCGCGGCGAGGGGTGCCCCGATGTTGGGGTTGGCACCCTCGCGGCCAGCCAACTGCTGTAACCGCTGTGCCTTCTCTCCCCAAAGCGGTATGGCGGCGGCAAACTGCGGGATGAACTGGCTATATACACATAGCCGCCACGCCGGGAAAGTGCGGCCTTTATAAGTCGCTGGCTTGTAGGAAACACGGCTCTGCACGCCCAGACGTAGCAAGAGATGTTGAATCTGCCGGATCATGCATTCCGATCTGAGTCCCATCTCCGGCCCGCGCGCCCCAACATAGCCATCGCACATCCAAAAGACACCCAGAAAGCGGGCGAGTTGCGCGTTGGAGACGCGGAAGATCGGGTCGGGAATCGTTTTCGCCGTGGATCTCTTACCCGCAAGATCGAACCGTTCCATAAACACGCGGGCTACTGATCGTGGTTTGTGCCCCTTGGCGAAGCGTCGGGGAATGCCCTTGATCCTCATTATCCCATTCGGGAGATGGCGATAGGTGCGGGTCTCCAGTCTTGTCGTCTGCCCGCACCCGCACTGGCAAGCACCGGCAGAAATGCCAGATCCATCGGTCTTGCCGCGCAAGTCATAGGCCATGTATCTTCTTGCGAGAGGCACGACGTGCATTCCAAGCTCCGTTGCGGCAGACTGTGCTCGCGCTACCATCTCCGGGTCGGTGGTGGTGAAGCGTACTGAATCGCCGGTACAGCTTCCTTCCGCCAACAAGATCGCCAAAATATCCACCTCCGCGTCGCGTAGTGGGCTTGGTTCGAGGGGTTCTGGGAGTCGAACAGGCAACGCGACGGTCGCGCCGATGGAAAGGTGTTCTGCGGCTTGCCATCCACAAGGCGTGAGGAAGGGATGGCTTGGGGTAGCCGTAATAGAGCGACCGGACGCCAGTGTGACGCGTATACAGGGCTTCATGCCAGAGTAAATCTTGTCGCTGACCAGGGCGATTCCAATCCGAGACAGCTCCTGCAAGGTCGCTACGTGGCTGGGTGGGGCGCTCTCCACCACTTGCTGAATCGAGTGAACGCTGCCCGTGCGGGGATCAATAATCTCTGTCTCGGCCGCGAGGCACTTGCCTACGCCGCCTTTCCCCGCCAGCACCGCCAGCACCTGTGTGTCCGGCCACAGCCGGAAATAATCGCCCTGTCCATCCATCTGTGTACGCTCCCCGGCCGTGATCACGGCCGCATAGACGCGCCGCAGGCGCGTGGCCCCACTGCCCCGAATGTCCCGTGCGCGGACCCAGGCCAGCACCGCGGCGGGCCAGGGGCCCTGGGCGCGGTCCTCGTTCCGGGGAAAGAGGGCCGTGAGCGTCCTCGGGCTCCCGTAGGCGGCCGTGCCCGCGAGCAGGTGCTGGCGATAGGTCCGCACGGCCGCCATCAGGGTCGCCTCGTCCGCCTGGGTCAACAACCGCACGGCTTGGTTCAGGTCGAACGCCACCAGGCCCAGCCAATCGCGGCTGGTGTTGTACTCGAACGCCGCCTCCAGATCGGTCCGGGGGCGGGCCGGCCAGTCGCGTCCGGGGGCCCGGCCGCCAATCAGGATCAAACACTCGGCGTCGGTCGGCTCCCGGCTGAGGAAGGTCAGCACCGCAGCTTGGGCCGGGGTCAGGCGCCACACGACCTGCTGGGGATCCCGGTCTCCGGGCAAATGGCGTGTCCAGGTGCGGCTGTATTGCAGCTCGCGGAGGTGGCGATAGAGGCTGGCCGCCCGCGGCTGGATCCCAATGCCCGCCGCCTGCAAGCGGCGCACAATTTCTCCCAGGCCGTCGTCGTGGGGGAGCACCACTTCTAAGCGCTCTTCGTGCAGCCCCGGGTGGCCGAGCCGCCCGGCCAGGGTCACATACCCACTGCGGGCCGTGGTTAGC
>JBBSAN010000357.1:0-6857 GCA_038252265.1 Chloroflexia bacterium | reverse complement strand
CGCTGGCCGCGCTCGCCGCCCAGCCGGACGGCGTGCTTGTCGCCCAGGAGACCGTCAACGATTTTCAGTTAAACCCCGGCGACTCGATTAACCTGCGGCTGCAAAACGTAGCAGACCACCAGTACCATGTGGTGCCGTTCCATCTGGTCGGCGTCGTGCGTGAGTTTCCGACCGCGCCCAAAGATTCGTTCCTGGTGGCGAACGCAGGCTATATCGCTGCGCAGACCGGCAGCGCCGTAGCAGAGATCGTGTTGATCCGCACGGCAGCGGACCCGGCAGAGGTGGCGGCGCGGGTGCGCCCAGTTGTGGCCGGGCTGCCGGGGGGGACGGTGCGCGACATCGGGGCGGCCCAGCGCACGATCAGCTCCAGCCTGACGGCGGTGGACCTGCGCGGACTGACCACGCTGGAGCTGGGCTTTGCTGTGCTGCTGCTGGCCGGGGCCACGGGGCTGGTGCTGGCGCTGGGCTGGGCCGAGCGGCGGCGCACCTTTGCGATCCTCACTGCCCTCGGCGCGAAAGGTCCACAGTTGGGCGCGTTTATCTGGAGCGAAGGGCTGCTGATCCTGCTGGGCGGGGGCATCAGTGGCCTCGTGCTCGGCTTCGGGGTGGCCCAAATGCTGGTCACGATCCTGACCGGCGTGTTCGATCCGCCGCCGGAGGTGCTGGCTGTGCCCTGGCTCTACCTGGCGCTGCTCGCGGGAGCGGCGGTGGTGTCCACCGGGCTGGCCGGGATCAGCGCGCAGGTGGCCGCCGGGCGAGCAGGGCTGGCCGCCCTCCGCGATAGCTAAAGGGGCGAACCGCCGCCCCCGGCTCCGGCGTGAGCGAGGCGGCACGCTGATCCGGGGCGGGTCAGGCTGAGAAGGTGTATGGGCTACTGGATACGCGGCCTGCGGGAGAGGGTCTTACGCCATGACAATCGTCCGATCACCCGTGCCTGTGGTCAGCACCGCAGGCAAAGGCGGATTCACCGCCCCGCTCGCCCTGGCAGCGATCCTCCTGGGCGGTCTGCTGCTCCGCAGTCCCTGGCTCATGACGCCCGGCTACAACGGCATGGGCGTCTGGAAGGCCTGGGCCTATGGCACTACCCAGGTGGGCCTCGGCGAGGTCTATCGCTTGCAACAAAATCCCGAGCCGGCCCTGACCCTGACTACCCTCAGCCAGGCGCTCAACGGGACCATCCCGCTGGTGAAAGTCGGCTTCCCCGACCGGGCCTTCGATCCCGATTATCCGCCCGGCACCTTCTACCTGCTCGGGGCGCTCGCCGGTCTTTACCGGGCCTGGATCTCGCCCACCTTCCGCGATGGCCCACTCTTGAATGGGGTCATCAAGCTGCCCTTGCTGCTGGCCGAATTGGGGACCGCGCTGCTCCTCGGCTGGGTCGGTCGCCGCCGCTACGGCGTGCAGGCGGGACTGATCGCCGTCGCCACCTACTGGCTCAATCCGGCGGTCCTGCTCGGCGGGACCATTCTGGCCTTTCTGGATGCGCTCTACGGGTTGGCCCTGGTTGCTGGGGCCGTCGCGCTGCTCCAGGGTCGGCCCCGCGGCCTGTGGCTAGGGTGGGCCATCGCCCTGGCGCTCAAGCCCCAACCGCTGCTCCTGTTGCCCGCGCTGATCCTCCTGACCTGTCGGGCCGGCCCAGCCCGGCTCGGGCGGCATATGGCGGCGGCGGGCAGTCTGCTGCTGGCATTGAGTTGGCCGATGCTGGGGGCGGGGCATCTGTTGGGGTTGATCCGCGGCATTGCCGGGAATGCCCACGAGGGCTATATCTCGGCGAATCAATTCAACTTCTGGTGGCTGTGGTCCTACATCTATGCCCGGCGGCATGGGCATCCCCTGGCGGGCATCCTTCAGCAGGGACAAGTGCACGGTCTGGGCACCGGGCATCTGCAACTGTGGGGCTGGGGGTTGTTTGCCCTATGGACGCTCTTCCTGGGGATCATCTGGTGGCGCCGCCCGCGTCCCGCCGGCGGCAAGGCGTCGCCCGGCACCGAGGACGTGCTGTTGCTTGCCTTGCAGTTCTACGGCGGAGTCATGCTACTGACCTCGATGCACGAGAATCATTTGCTTGGCGTTTTGCCGCTCCTGGCGCTCGCGACCGTGTGGGTAGGACCACTCCGCGCCGCCGGTAACCGGTTACCGGGGCTGCTCTATCTCGGCGTGTCGATCGTCACCGGAGCCAATCTGTTGATGATCTTCGGGCTGGGAGTGGGGGCACCCTCTCCCTTGCCGCGGGTGTGGGGCGGGCTGGACGGCAGCGTGGTGCTCACCGGCCTGAACCTGCTGGTCTTTGCGCTGGGGGGTATCGGCTGGGCACAGCGCTGTGGCGCGCTTCAGCCCCCGTGGGTGCAGAAGGGTTTTACCGCGCCATCAATGCGGCCCGCACAATAATTGCAGTGGTTGAGATGGGGGATGCCACCCCGCTACCAAGAAGCCTCTAGGAGAGGTACAACCCGGCAACGCGGCGTTGGCCTAGCAGGGAAGTTAACCGATGGATAGCCGACCCCACCCTGACGGCGCTGGGACAGCCCAGGAGCACATGGATACCGCCGCCGCACGTCTGTCTGCACCAGCCCCGCCCAGGGGATACGCCCTGCCTGGCGCAGGGCTGATCCTGCTCACCCTCTTTGGCTTGATCACCGCCGGAGTGCTGGTGCGCAACCCTTTGATCCTGGATGTTCCTCTCACCCGCGCTTTGCAGGCCGTCAACGATGGTCCATTTGGCTGGTTGATGGTCGCTGTGAGCGCACCGGGGTTCGCGCCCTGGAACGTCCTGGTGCCCCTGATCCTGGCCAGCGGGATCGCCCTGGCAGGGAGGTGGCGGGCAGCGGCATTCCTCTTGCTCGCCACTATCGCCGGGGGAAGCGCCGAGCTGATCAAAAATCTGGTCCAGCGGCCCCGCCCTCCGGCCACGCTGGTCCATGTCGTGCAGGATCTGAGCACGTACAGCTTTCCCAGTGGGCATGTAACCAGTTATACGCTGGTATACGGCTTCAGCTTCTATCTCGCGTGGACCCTCCTGCGGCCTGGGATTCTACGCACGCTGCTGCTGCTGCTGAGCGGTGGGCTGGTGCTGCTCGTGGGTCCCTCCCGCATCTGGTTGGGCCAGCACTGGGCCAGCGACGTGCTGGGGGGCTACACCCTCGGCGGGGGCTTACTGCTGCTGATCATCTGGCGCTACCACGCCGGGCAGCAGCACCTGGCCCCGCGCCCCGCTCCGCCCGACCCGGTAGCCTGATCCGCCGGGCGGGGCTGCCGCCACCGGGTCGAAGGAACTCAACGATGCTGAGCTTTCTCCGCGAACGTGCCCGGCTGATCGGGGGACTGCTGGCCCTGCTGTGCGGTGCTGCTGGGATCGGCGGGTGGTTCTGGCAGCAGACCGGTTCCCTGCCCCGCCCGCTGTCGCCTGGTCCGGCCCCGCAGCTATCCCGCACCGTGGTTGCGGGGCCGGGTCGCCCAGTTCCCCCGACGCCGCGGGCACGGTCCGCTGAGGCAATAACGCGCCCCTCCCCGGTGCGCCGCCCCCCCGCCCTACCCCCCGCGCCCCCTAGCCCGTCGCCAGCGCCGCCCCCCTGGCGCGTCGGTCTCCAGGTGGGGCATTGGCACATTGCTGCCCTCCCCCTCTCGTTGGCCCGGCTGCGTGACCAGACCGGGACCTTCGCCGCCGGGCGGAGCGAAGTCTCCCTGAACCTGGACGTGGCCCAGCGCACCGCCCGCCTGCTGGAACGCACCGGCGTGGTGGTGGATCTCCTCCCGGCAACCGTGCCCAACGGCTATCACGCCAACGCCTTCGTCGCCATCCACGCCGACGGGAATGTTACCCGGGCCGTACGGGGCTATAAAATCGCGCCCCCCTGGCGATCGGCGGTCGCCTGGGGCGATGCGACCCTGGTCGCCCACCTGGACACCTCCTACGCCGCCGCGACAGGGTTACCGCCGGATCCGGAGATCACCGACAACATGCGCGGGTATTACGCTATCAATGGCTGGATGGGGGACGAGAGCCGGATCAGCGAGCAAACACCGAGCGCGGTGATCGAAACCGGATTCATGACCAGTGCCGCCGACCGGGCGGTGTTGTTTGATCAGCCCGACCAGGTGGCTGCCGGGCTGGCCGCCGGGATCCTGGCCTTCCTGCATGCCGCCCCTGCCGAGGCGACGACCCAGCAACGGGCCGGGACCATCGCGGCAGCCTCCCCGACCGGATGCAGTGTCGTCGTCTTGCGCGATGCGGTGCCCCTCCGCGCCGGGGGTGATCCGAGCGAACCGATCGTGGGCTGGGTCGATCGGGGGGCGATCCTGCCCTATCTGGACAGCACTGCCCGGCCTCCGGGGCCGTTTACCAACACCCAGGGCCGGAAACTGGCGATCCAGACCGGCTACTACCGGGTGGCTCCCCCTGGCGGTGGGCCACCCGCCTACATCAACCGGGCGCTGGTGGTGGTGCAGTTGCCCGGGCCGTAAGGAAGCCCGCGCCACGCCGGGGCACATGGGGCGCGGCGTTGGCCTCCTTCCTGCACAAGGGAGAGTCTGCCGGTAAACGTGTCTACGAGCGCGGCCTCGCCAGGTGGAAAGCCTGGCCGACCAACAGAGAGGAGCACACCGATGAGCAAAGGCAGGTGCAGGCAGTTTGACTCGGTCAGCACCCGGCGCTGGCTGGTATTCATCAGGGGGCTACTGGTCTGCGCCTTCATCGCCGGGTGGAGTCGGGGGCCGGTGTCGGCGCACCCGCGCGCACAGGCCAATCCCCTCCTGCCCGTACCCGATCATGTGGTGCTTGTCATGGAAGAAAACCAGGATTTTGCCGCCGTGTTCAACTCACCCGCCGCGCCCTACCTGAATACGCTCGCCCGCCAGGGGGCGGTCTTCACCAACTCCCATGCCCTGACCCATCCCAGCCAGCCCAATTACCTCGATCTGTTCGCCGGCAGCGATCAGGGACTGACCGATGATAGCTGCCCGCATCAATACAGCTCGCCCAATCTGGCGAGCGCCCTCATCGCTGCCGGGCATACCTTCGTCGGCTACTCCGAGGACTTGCCCGCTGCCGGCGCTCAAAACTGTACTGCCGGTCTCTACGCCCGCAAACATGCCCCCTGGGTCAATTTCACCAACGTCTCCCGTACGGCGAGCCAGCCCTGGTCGGCCTTCCCCACCGACTATAGTCGCCTACCCACAATCGCCGTGGTCGTCCCCAACCTCAATCATGATATGCACAACGGGTCGATCCGCAGCGGCGATAGCTGGCTCCAGCAACACCTTGATGCTTATGTGCAGTGGGCACACAGCCACAACAGCCTGCTGATCGTGCAGTGGGATGAAGACTCGGGGACGGATGTCAACCACATTTTGACGCTCTTTGTCGGGCCGATGGTGGCACCGGGGCAGTATGCCGAGCGGATCACGCATTTGACCCTCCTGCGGACCCTGGAGGATCGGTACGCGCTGCCCGCCGCCGGTCGGAGTAGCACCAGCGCGCCGATCACGGATGTCTGGACCAAGACCGGGCAGACCTTTGCCGAAACGGGGCACGCCGTCCAGGGGCAGTTCTGGGCCTACTGGCAGGCCCACGGCGGGCTGCCGCAGTTCGGTTACCCACTGTCAGAGGAGATCACCGAGCACGATCCGGCGGGGCGACCCATCCGGGTGCAGTACTTTGAGCGGGCGGTGCTGGAGTATCATGCCGAGAACGCGCCGCCGTATGACCTGCTCCTGCGCCTGTTGGGGACCACCCAGTATGCGGCCCGCTATCCCCACGGTGCGCCCGGCCAAGTGCCCAACACCGCCCAGGGGCGCACCTTCCTCGAGACCGGGCACACCCTCGGCGGGGGCTTCCGAGCCTACTGGGACACGCACGGCGGCCTGGCGCAGTTGGGCTACCCTCTCTCAGACGAGTTCCGCGAGATCAGCCTGGACGACGGCCAGCCCTATATCGTGCAGTATTTCGAGCGCGCCGTCTTCGAGTATCATCCCGCGAACCCCGCCGCGTTTCAGATCCTGCTCCGGCGGCTCGGCAGTACGCCCACTCCTAACCATTTCTAATCGGTCATACGTAGTAGAGCAGGTGTTGCAAAAAGCTGTAGGTTCGGCAAGAGTCGCAGAATCTGCGTAGCAGATCAAAGTGGGGTACGCCATGTGGGCCACGTGAGGTTCTTCCCTGTCCAGCACCGCCCAGGCCCACACCTCAGTCAACGCCAAGGTAATGGCGGCCTCCAATATGACACCACGTCAGTGCCCGGCAATCCGTCAGCGGCTTCAGGCGAAGGATCCTGAGCAGGAGCGGGTACCTTCCAACCGAACAGCAATTGGCGTAGGCCGGTCGGGCACGGTCAGCTGCAGTTGTCGATCACCCGCGGGACCTTCGGGGAACCTTCCAGGCTTACGGCCTCGATGGAATGCTGCAACGGGTGTATCAGGGGAGTTTATTTGCCACACTCCACGACCTTCTCCCCGATCTCCAGCCCAGGCAAACCGTAGGGGCCGTGCCTACGGAGTATTGGTAAGGCGGGGCGGGAACGGGCGCGGACAGCTCTTTACTGGTTGCTGGCCGCCCATGGCCTACCGAGGCGGATCTGCCGACGATCATGGCGACGCTGGATCAGGCGGCGTTTACAAAACATGGTTTGGCTGGCATCCTGTATCAGGTCTACAGGAGCAGTCGAGGGGGGGCTTTACGAGATCTCTTTCCCCGCGCCAACTGTGGCAACTGGGGTCGGCTCCCCAGGGGTATTGACAAGGTCCAGATCGGCGGGAGCACACCCGCGCCGCGACCCGCAGGCTACTAAACCAACGTGGGCGGGCGGCGAGCGCACCCGCCGCCCGCCCGCGGGCGGTAGATAGTACCGCATTCAATCAGTTGG